>DASURS010000235.1:0-5605 GCA_036279935.1 Pyrinomonadaceae bacterium | reverse complement strand
TATTTCCCCAATGAAACGCTGCGCATGATCATCCGCCAACCGTTGCAGTTGACGGAAACCACGAGCAAGTTCGACCTCGTCATCAACGTCACCGGCGGCGGCCCGGCAGGACAGGCCGGAGCGATTCGTCACGGCATCACTCGCGCACTGCTCGAGTACAATGCCGACCTGCGGCCGGCTCTCAAACATGCAGGTCTGATCACCCGCGATCCCCGAATCAAGGAACGCAAGAAGTACGGACAAAAGGGCGCTCGGAAACGCTTCCAGTTCTCCAAGCGATAACACGAAAATTTCGAAATTCGAATATCGAAATTCGAATTTGCTAATCCATTGCCGCGGCACGATTGGTTGCTTGCGCTAAGAGAAGTCGAGAGGCTGCGGCGAGTACATTAAACCAATTAGCGAGAAGGAGATTTCAGTTTGGTTTCGGTAACCATGAAAGAGCTGCTGGAGGCCGGTGTTCACTTCGGCCACCAGGTAAGGCGCTGGAACCCGAAGATGAAGGAATACATCTTCGGCGAGCGCAATGGCATTTACATCATCGACCTGCAAAAAACGCAGCGCATGTTCCGCGAAGCGATTGCCTTCGTCACCAACCTTATCGCCGAAGACAAAGGCAAGACCGTCCTCTTCGTCGGCACCAAGCGCCAGGCGCAGGACGCGATTCGCGAAGAGTCGGAAAAGTGCGGCCAGTACTTCGTCAACCAGCGCTGGCTCGGCGGCCTGCTCACCAACTTTCAAACGGTCCAGAAGTCGATCAAACGGCTCAAAGACCTCGAAAGCATGCAGACTGACGGCCGCTACGAAAAGCTGACCAAGAAAGAACGCATCAAGCTCGATCGAGAACGTGAAAGCCTGAACAAGAACTTGTCCGGCATCAAGGGAATGTCTCGCCTTCCCGATGCCATTTTCATCATCGACGTCAAAAAGGAAGAGATCGCGGTCGCCGAAGCAAATCGACTCGGAATCCCGATCGTCGCCGTTGTCGATACCAATTGTTCTCCCGAAGGCATCGACTACGTCATTCCCGGTAACGACGATGCGTTGCGCGCAGTTCGTTTGTTTGCCTCGCGTATCGCCGACGCGATCGTCGAGGGTAACCAGATAGCCACCGAAGGCGGCGTCGTCAGCAGTGAGAACGGCGAAGAAGGTGACGGCGGTGTAAGCGCCGGTGGTCTGGGAGAAACCGCTGCCGCAAGCTTCGCATCAGATGGTGACGAAGTGCCTACGGGCGGCGCAATGAGCGGGGAGGCGCAATCCGAATCCACGACAACGCCGGGCGCTACTGAAGAAACTGAATCAGCGCCCGCTGAAAGCCCTGAATCAGTCGTGGCGGCGAGCTAAGCGATATTCTTACTCATCGGGAAGCGCAGCCTTTAAGCGGACCGTCCGCTCGGCTGCGTTTTTCATTGAAGATTCAAATTTAATACTCGGAGAGATCGGTAATCATGGCGGAAATCACAGCAGCGGCAGTTAAACAGCTCCGCGAAAAGACCGGAGCGGGAATGATGGAGTGCAAGAACGCGCTCGTCGAAGCAGCAGGAAACGAGGAGCAGGCCATCGACATCCTGCGCCGGCGCGGCCTCGCCTCCGCCAAAAAGCGCGAGGGACGCATCGCGGCCGAAGGCATTGTCGGTTCGTACATCCACATGGGTGGAAAAGTCGGCGTGCTCGTCGAACTGAATTGCGAAACTGACTTCGTCGCGCGTGGCGACGAGTTTCAGCAACTGGTGAAGGACATCGCGATGCACATCGCGGCCGCGGAGCCCCGCTACGTGTCGCGCGAGGAAGTGCCCGCCGCCGTGCTCGATAAGGAACGCGAGATCGCTGCGGCCCAGGCGAAGAACGATCCGAAGAACGCAAACAAACCCGATCAGGTGATCGAGAAGATCGTCGAGGGACGTCTCAACAAGTTCTACGAAGAAGCGGTGCTGGTGGACCAGCCGTTCGTCAAAGACCCGGCGAAGACTGTCGGCGAGCTGGTGACCGAGAAAGTCGCCAAGACCGGCGAGCGCATCACCGTTCGCAGATTCACTCGTTACAAGATGGGTGAAGGTCTCGAACGTCGTGGTGACGATTTCAGCGGCGAAGTCGCTTCGCTGGTTGGATAAAAATCTCAGATCTGAGATCTAAGATCTGAGATCATAATGATGAGCACACTTTCCACAGAAGCAGGGTTGGCCTATCGCAGGGTGCTGCTGAAGATCTCGGGCGAGGCGTTGATGGGCGAGCAGAATTACGGCATCGACGTCAATGTCGCCCGTAGTGTCGCCGAAGAGTTGAAGGCCGTTCACGACATGGGTGTCCAGGTCGCGGTCGTCGTCGGCGGCGGCAACATCTTCCGCGGCGTTTCGAAGAGCGCGGGCAACATGGACCGCTCGTCAGCGGATTACATCGGCATGCTGGCGACCGTCATGAACGCCGTAGTGCTTCAGGACGCGCTCGAAAAGATCCAGGTCGACACGCGCGTGCTGTCCGCCATCGACATCCCGCAGTTGGCGGAGTCGTTCATCCGGCGGCGCGCCGTCCGACACCTCGAAAAGGGACGCGTCGTTATCTTCGCAGCCGGCACCGGCAACCCGTATTTCACAACTGACTCGGCGGCCGCCTTGCGCGCGCTCGAGATCAAGGCCGACATCATTCTGAAAGCGACTAAAGTCGACGGCGTCTATTCAGCAGACCCGATGACTGACGAGACTGCCGAGCTGTTCAACGAAATCACGTACCGGCAGGTGCTCGAACGCGAGCTCAAGGTGATGGACGCCTCAGCTATCTCGTTGTGCATGGACAATAACTTGCCGATCATCGTCTTCAACATGCGCGAAGCCGGCAACATCAGCCGCGTCGTGCTGGGTGAAGTCGGTGTCGGAACGAAAGTCGGATAGGAGCCTCAACGAATCATCGGCCAGGTAGACTGCAAACTTTTCAGCGGAGCTCAGCAAGATGAGTGAAAAGGACGTAATCAAAGAAACTCGCCAGCGAATGGATGCCGTCATCGACGACTTCAGGCGGAAGATTGCCGCGGTCCGCACCGGTCGCGCCGCCGTCAGCATCCTGGACAACGTGATGGTCGATTATTACGGCACGATGACGCCGCTGAACCAGATGGCGTCGGTGCATGCACCCGAGCCGCAGATGCTGACTGTCCAGCCCTGGGACCAAACGCAGGTCGGTCCGATTGAAAAAGCGATTCGCTCGGCCGATCTCGGACTCAACCCGTCGAACGACGGTAAGCTCGTGCGCGTTCCCATTCCGCCGCTCACCGAAGAGCGCCGCAGGCAACTCGCCAAACAACTCCATGACGTGGCTGAGGATCACCGCACGGCCGTGCGAAACACTCGACGCGACGGAAACGAACGCTTGAAGAAGATGTTGAAGGACAAGCAGATCTCCGAAGACGCCGAACGGGACGCATTACAGGAAATCCAAAAACTCACCGACACCTACATCGGCAAAATCGACGAACTGCTCAAGAGCAAGGAACAAGAGATCACCAACGTCTAACGCGTTCGCCCCGGTGGTCTAACTCTACGAAGCAGTCGATTACTGCGGTTGGAAGATGGTGCTGACGTTTCCCAGCGTATCGACCAGCGCCGTCAGTTTCGCTTTGATTCCGCCGTCAGTTGACGACAACTGATTGATCAGCGCCTTGACCTCGTTTACGGTCTTTGTCGCTCGATCCACGGCGTCCTTGATTTGCTGCAGTCTGCCGGCGTCGCCGTTAGCCTTTTCAATCTGCGTCTCCAGCGTGTCCGTCAGGCTCGATAGCGCGTCGTTCCTCGCTTTGATGCGATCGATGCGCGCCGACAGTGTTGCCAGCATCAACGTTTCCGCGAGGTCTTTCGCCCGAACCCGATGACCGTCGAGCGTTTCGCGGTTCGGCATTTTCAACCGATAGCTGTTGAGAATGTTCCTCAACCGATCGATATCCACGTTGGTCTCTGCCGCGTCTTCGATTTCATCCAACACGTCGGCAAACTGAAAGTCGTTGCTCTCGATGCGATTCAGAGCAGCAACTTCCTGGGTCAGTGTGTTGAGGTCTGCCATGACAATCTCCTTCTTTAATCCGGTCATTTAGCCGGCATTGATAATTGTCCAAATCTCTTTCACCTTGCTGGCGAGCTTTGAAGCCGTAAGCGGCTTCTTGGTGTTTACGGCGACGCGCAGGTTCGCATGCGTCTCTGCCCACGCGTCGAGCGCGGTGAGGCTGGACTCCAACAGCGCATCCAACTGGTTCTGTTTGTTCTTCATAGCGTTGAGCTCGCCGTTGACCAGTTCGTACGACGGTTTGATCCGGCCCAGCTCGGTCAGATACATCTCGTTCTGCTCGTATAACGTGGTCGCCTTTGCGTCCAGAATAGGAGCGATGACGCTGATGCTCTTGTCGAATTGCGCGCGGGTAGTGTTTGTTGCGCTGAGGTTGGCTCGCAAAGTTTTGCGGCAATCGCTGTCGCAAGATGTCACGGATGGTGCATTGAGAACGTCCAGCATCTTGCCGCAATCGGCAGTGCCGCAATCCCTGACCTTTTCGCGGACGGCCGTAGCGATCTCAGAGTCGAGCAGGAACAGGCTGTCGAGAGTCTGTTTCAGCGTGATTTTGGTTTCCAGCGCCCTTGTGTCCGCAAGGTTGTTCACGTATTGATTGATCACCGGAATCAGGCCTTTGAAGTTGAGGATCCTGTCTAGTTCGTTCTGAACGTTCTTATCGTTAGCGGCGATACTCTCGTAGAAGCCCAGCACGACGCGGTTCTTCATGCGAGCGTTCGTGTACATCGTCTGCGAGACGGTTTCGTTGATCTTGCGCAGGTCCTGGACGTTGAACTTGATGAAGTCGATGACGCCGCAGTGGTAGTTGTCGATCACGGTCATCGAGGCGGTTATCGATTCGTGCTGGCCCTTGTTCAGGAAGCCCCACTCGAGGAGTTTGTCCCACTTTTCGCCAGGCTTGAGCGTGCTCAGGGTCTCTTTCTGATCTTTCAACAAGGTCTTGCGGGCAGCTTCAGCAGTGGCAAATGCCGCCTCGGACTCGCTGCGGATCTTCTTCGACGCTTCGACGATCTTGTCGTTCGCGTCGCCCTTGCACTCTCTGGTAAACATCGGCTGGCCGGTGTCGTCTTTCATCTGCTTTCCGTTTGCGTCCCGCTTAGGACGAATCCCCTCGACGATCTCGGCGGCCAACGTCACGCGCTTCTTGAACGCTCTTTCGGTCCTGAATTGCTCCGCCGCAGCCACGAGCGCGGTGGCGATGTTGAGTGTGGTACCGCCTGCCTCGAAGCCAGTGACAGCGGTCACGAGGTTGCTGACGGAGGTCACGGCCGCGCGCGCATTTTCGCCGCTCTTCTTGTTCGCCTGTGACAACGCATTCAAAGCTTCGAGGTAGCCGTCGAGGCCATCTAACGCAGCCACGGTCGGCTTCATCGCGCGCTGATAGTCTTTCAGCTCCGATTTAATCGAGGCGAGGGTGCTCTCTGAATAAAGATCGTCTCGCTCGGCAGCGGCTTTGAGCAGGCTTTCTGTATCTTTGACGCTCTTGCGAATGCCGCGCGTCATTTCCGACGACTGCTCCGTGAATCTCGCGATATCCGGAACGTCACAGGCCGTGAAG
>DASURS010000234.1:0-7553 GCA_036279935.1 Pyrinomonadaceae bacterium | reverse complement strand
ATGCTGGCGACGGCATCTGTGAATAAGGATACTGCCTCAGTTTGAACTCTGCGGTCTCTGCGGCTCTCCCCGGTCTCTGCGCGCACTGCATTTTTTGAGCATGGTCCAACGCAGAGGACACAGAGAACGCTGAGATCGCAGAGAAACTCTTAACCGCGTCACCACCTGAATAAGAAAGTCGTTGACCTAAACAGTTAACAACAGTAGACTTCGCTCAATGTACGGGCGAGCACTTAGTCGCTGTGTTGTTTCTCTTGAGAAGGGATGTTTCGATGAATCTGAAACGACGTAATGGTCCCAGGGTAATTGCGGCGTTACTACTTTTCTCGGTTGCACAAGTAAGTCTTCAAATCAGCTTCGCTGAACCAACCACTACGGCGACACCGATCCCCGTTCAAACAGTTGCTCGACTAACAACCCGAAACAATCAGCCGATCCAGGTCAACGGTCTCAGCGCGACCACCGGCGCTTCGATCGTGAGCGGCGCAACGCTCGAAACTGGCGCCGATCAATCAGCCACTGTCACCGTTGGCGCACTCGGCAGCGTCGAGATGGGACCAAACACTAAACTCGTGTTGACGTTCGACGAGCAGCGCAACTTAAAAGCACTCGTCCTGTTCGGCTGCGCCAAACTGTCCGCCCGGACAAATGCCACTGGTGAAGTCGCGACCGATCAAGGCAGTGTTGGTACAACGAATCCTGCTTCCGGCGGTGATATCGAGGTTCGCTATCAACCCGGCACCACGCCCGCCGTCGGTCAAGGCGTTTGCCAGACTGGCGCGGGGACCACGCCGGTACCCAACGGCGGCGGTCAAGGTGGGCTGTTTGGCCTTGGACTCCCGGGAACGATCGCGGTCGTTGGCGCGGCCACCGCGGCAGGTCTTACGCCGTTGTTCTTTCAGGAAGATAACTTCCAGGCAAATCCAAGCCGCGCGGGCCAGTAACCCCCTCCCGTAACACGGCGTCTCTCAGGATCCGTGTCACAGAAAAACTCTCTTCATCCGTCAATTCGGATCGCGGCGAGTGTCGTCGCGATCATCTGCTGCTTGCTGTTGATGCAGGCTGCGGCGCGGTTCGGTCTCGCGCGGCTGCTCGCCAGGTTCGCGGTTGCGGCGGACTCGCCGGGCGCGGCCGATCGCGCAATCGCGCTCGCTCCTGCCGATGCCGAAGCACATCGCGCACGAGCGCGAGCGCTCTCTATTTTTCGGAGGCACGACGAAGCGCGCAGGAGCCTTGAAACGGCAGTGAGTTTGCGATACCAGGATGATTACTTGTGGCTGGAGCTCGGCAGCGCGAGAGAAGAGACCGGCGACACCGCCGCGGCGTTGGCGGCATTCGATCAAGCGGTTCGTTGGGCGCCGTATTACGCGCACACGCATTGGGAGCGTGGCAATCTCCGGTTGCGAGTTGGACAGTTTGCGGAAGCATTCGAAGATCTACGCGCGGCGGCCGCGAGCAGGAAGAGTTTGGCGCCGAACCTGATCGATCTCGCGTGGGGACTGTCGCGCGGCGACCTGAACACGGTCGAACAGTTGGTCCAAATAAACGATGATAGCGCTCGGTTAGCGTTCGCACGGTTCCTGGCTCAGAAAGGGAAGGGCAAAGAGTGCCTGAGGCACGTGAGTTTGCTACGCGCGCCGCTTTCCGACGAGAATAGGCGCGAACTCGTCAGTCAACTGATTAGGGCGAAGGCATTTCGCGAGGCCTTCGAGCTTTGGCGTACCGATGGTAAAACGAGCATGCCTGTAGTATTGAACGGCGGGTTTGAAGAGCCGATCGAGCTCGCTGCCGGCTACGAGGGTTTCGGCTGGTTCATCTTTGGTAAGTCCGAAGCGCGGGTTGCAAAAGACGAATCGGAAAAGCTCAGCGGGCGCGCGAGTCTTTTGCTCGGCTTCAACGGCGACTGGAAAGGGCCGCGCGAATCGATCTGGCAGACGATCGTCGTCGAGCCGCAAAGACGGTATCGCATCAGCTTCGGCGTTAAGACAAAAGAGATCGTAACCGGCGCGCCGCCGGCGATCGCCATCATCGATGCGGTTGATGATCGACGCCTGGGACAGTCGGCGGCGTTTCCGACGCCATCGAGTAACTGGCAAACGATGAGTTTTGAATTTTCTACCGCGGCGTCAACGCAAGCCGTCGTACTGGGATTCATGAGAGTCGAAGGCTCTTGCGATTTGTCTTGCCCAATCTTCGGCACGGTCTGGCTGGACGACTTTTTGATCGAGGATGTCGGAACCACTGATTCTCAGCGTTGAAACGGCCACGATGGCCGGCAGCGTCGCCATCGCGCGCGGCCGCGAGTTGCTCGGCGTCGTGAGCGGCGATCCGAAAGTTTCGCACTCGAATACGTTGCTTGCGGACATCGACAAGCTGCTTGCGGAAACACGCATCAGCCTGGCTGACGTCGACGTGTTTGCAGTTACAACCGGGCCCGGAAGTTTCACCGGACTGCGAATCGGAATCGCCACGATCAAAGCACTGTCAGCCACGCTCGATCGTCCGTCGATCGGAATACCGACACTCGAAGCAGTGGCGCTTTCCGGCGGCGTTTCTGAAAACTCAGTCGCGTTACTGCCCGCGGGCCGCGGCGAGGTGTTCACGCAATCGTTCTCCGTCACCGGCGAGAGCACAGTCACGCCGTTGGACGAAGCCGCACACATTCCACCGGCGCGGCTGATCGAGAAATACGACCAGCTCGAAACAGTCACGTGGTGCGGCGAAGGCGCAATCGTGCATCGCCAACTGATCGAAGAGCACGCGTCCGGTAAAAACTGGCGCATCGCTCCATCGGATCCGACTCTGGCGACGCACGTCGCGAAGCTCGCGCTCAGTAAAACGCAGTTCGACGACGCCTACTCACTGCGGGCAATCTACGTTCGTCCCGCTGACGCTCAGTTGAAAACGTAATGGCATCTGCTCTGAACGACATCACGATCACGCGCATGACCGAGCACGATCTGCTGGAAGTCGTCGAGATTGAGGAAACGACCGGGCTGAGCCGCTGGGGCTGGGCGGCCTACTACGCCGAGCTTCAGGGCGTGAACCGCGATCTGATGCTGATCGCGCGTGCCGGCAGTGCCCCGATCATCGAACATCAACGAATTGCGGGTTATATCGTGGCGCGCGAGTCAGGCGGCGAGCTGCACATAAACAACGTCGCCGTCCGCGACCAGTTCCGCCGCCGGGGAATCGGCAGCGCGCTGTTGGAACACATCATCGACACCGCGAAAGGACTTAAAGCAAATGCGGCTTTTCTGGAAGTCCGGGCCAGTAATCGGGCCGCCCAGGCGCTGTACGAAAAGCACGGTTTTAAGGCCATCGCGCGCCGGGCGGACTACTATTCGAACCCTCGCGAAGACGCCGTCGTCATGAGTCTGGTCCTGGGCGAACATTGATTGACATGGGTCGAAGTGGAACAGTGTTTGATACGAATTACTCGCTTGATTTGACCCTGTCGATGGGCTACCATTTTTGCCGTGCGAGACAATCCAATGGAGGTTCCAGGCCGTTACCTCCGTAAACCATCCAGCCACTCCCATCGTCTGAAAGGAGACATGCACCAACATGGACATCGCAACCACGGATAGTCTGAAAGAAGAGTTGATAAATCGTGATCCCGAGTTTCGGGAGCTAGCCAGGGAACATCATAGGTACGAAGAACGCCTGAGCGAATTATCAGCTCTTTCCTATCCGAGCGACGAAGAACAACTGGAGGAAATCACGCTGAAAAAGAAGAAACTGGCCCTCAAGGATCAGATGTATTCGATGATGTTGCAATATCAAAAGGCTCAAACATTGAGTCACTAAACTGCGCCCAGCAGTTTCTCCGAGTTTAAAGATCGAAGGGGACGTGGAACAGAGGTTGCGCGTCCCCTTCAGCGTAATAGGGGCTTTTAATCAGCTTGAGTATCGTCAAGGAAGGTATTCCTTACATCGTTGTGCCGGCGGTTTTTACGATTGCCGCCGTGGTCTTCGGCTTTTGGTGGGTGGGTTTGTTGCTGTTCGTCTTGACGGCGTTCATGGCTTATTTTTTCCGGGATCCGAAACGCGTCCCGCCGGACGATCCGAACGTCGTGGTCGCGCCCGCTGACGGAAAAGTGACGCGGGTGAAACCGGTGACGTCGGAACCGGGTTCTCCGACAGTTGTCAGCATTTTCTTGTCGCCGCTGGACGTGCACGTCAACCGTGCACCGATTCCGGGCAAGATCGTCGACGTCGTTTACTCGCGCGGCAAGTTTCTGATGGCGACGAACGAGATGGCCAGTCTGGTCAACGAACAAAATGCACTGACGATCGACGGTCCGAAGATCAGGGTCGTTTGCACGCAGATCGCCGGCATCCTCGCCCGCCGCATTGTTTGCTGGAAAGGGAAAGGGGATACACTATCGCTGGGCGAGCGTTTTGGCATGATTAAGTTCAGTTCGCGCACCGATGTCGTCCTGCCGCCCAACGTAGAAATCACCGTTACCGAAGGCTCGCGCGTTCGCGGCGGCACGACGGTGATTGGGAGAATCTTATGAGTTCCAAGCCAGAGGAACTGGAACACGATCGGTCGAACCCTCCGCGGCGCGGATTGCGCAAAGGCCTTTACCTGCTGCCATCAGCCTTCACGGCAGCGAACATCGGCATGGGCTTCTTTTCAGTGATGGCGTCGCTGCGTGGTTTTCAACTGCTCGGCGGCCCGACGCCCGATATCGCGGGGGCTACGTCTCACTTCGATAGTGCCGCGGTCGCGATCGGCTTTGCATTGTTGTTCGACATGGTCGACGGCCGCATCGCCCGTCTCACAAAAACCACCACCGAAATCGGTATCCAACTTGACTCGATCGCCGACGTCGTAACCTTTGGCATCGCGCCCGCAATCCTGGCTTATGTGTGGGGCTACGGCGTGAGCCTGACGGAAGGAAGCGACCTTCATCGTCTCGCGTGGTTTCTTTCGTTTCTCTTCCTGATGTGTGGCGCGTTTCGTCTGGCGCGTTTCAATGTGCAGGCCTCGCGGCCGCGTATTCTTGCTGAAGGCACAGTCAAGACAGACAAGAAAAGCTTTGTTGGTTTGCCCATTCCGGTCGCCGGCGGTTTGATTGCGGCGTTAGTGCACTTCTCACCCGTGCCGCTGATCTATTTTGGTCCTGAACGGGCGAAGATCTATTCCGGATTGTTGATGCTGTTGGTCGGAACGTTGAGCGTGATGATGGTGAGCACGTTGCGCTTTTCGAGTTTCAAGACTGTCGGCACGAGCGTCCGCAGCATGAGAACGATCATTCTCGCATTGGCAGTGGGGATGCTGATCTTTCTCTACTCGCAGTACGTACTGCTGGCGATCGTGATCAGCTACATCCTGCACGGACTGCTCTCACGAGTGGCGAGCGTCTTCTGGCGGCGCAGTGAAACAGCGGAAACGAAGATCGAAGCGCCGGTGGGCCGTTCTTCCGGAAGTTAAGGCTTGGATGCCGCGCTGGCCGGGCGCGCAAACGCGAGCAAGCCGTGTTCAGTCGTTACGATAACCGCATCGCCAACCAGGATCGGAGCGGCTGAGCTTGTAAGCTCCTCCTCAGTCGGAAGAGAATTGACCTGCTTCCCGTCTTTCAACGACAACACGACTGCCGCTGAGCTCGACAGCGGCGTGAACAGCGCCGCTTCCTGAACCGTGAGTGGCTGCGAAGAGATCCGTCCCGGCAACTGCTTCTTCCACAACATCGTGCCCTTCTCGTTCAACAGATAAACGAAGTTGTCCAGTGAAGCTGCGAGCAGTATGTCGGCGCCGGCGAGTGCGACCGCTTCGACACCCGCTCCAGTTCGCTTGCGCCACTTCAACCGTCCCTTGTCCGCGCTAACGGCGTAGACGTAACCATCGCCCGATCCGAAATAGACGTTTTCGTTGTCGAGCGCGACCGGTCCGTGAACAGCACCTTTCGTGCGAAAACGCCAGAGGACTTTGCCGGTCGATTCTTCGAGTGCGAGGAGCGTGCCGTCTTCGCTGCCGAAATATACGCGGCCGGATTTCAAAACGGGTTGACCGGCGAATGGTGAAGAAAACGGTATCGACCACAGGACGCCGCCGGTTTGTTTATCAAAAGCGTACGCCCTGCCGTCACTGCCGCCGGCGAACAGCTTGCCGCCACCGGTGGCGAGCGCGCCTCGCAGTGGCGTGACCAGCGGTGTCATCCACTGAGTGACGCCACCTTCGCGGCTGAGGGCGCGCAACGCGCCGCCTGAACGGCGCGGCTCGTTCGCAGGTCCGGTAGTTTCTGACGCAACGTAGATCGCGGTTTCGTCGGCAATCGGCGACGCTGACAGTTCGCCGCCCATGTCGGAACGCCAGTAAAGCTTGCCGTCGCGCGCTGTCAGAGCGACGATTGTTCCGCCTGCGAGCGGCAGATAGACGCGTTCCTGATCGAAAGCCGGAGTGAGATTGAGCGTGACGTTTGACTCGTAACGCCAGCGCACCGTAAGTGGCTGCGCGAGAAGCGCATCCGAACTTGTGCGGCCGTGTATGGCCAAGTTCGCGACGAGCGCAGACACTACCGAGAACAATATTAACCTTTGCGCCTTTGCGCCTTTGCGGGAAATAGTTCTTTTTACCAGCAGACGCACGCGCTTCAACCTTATCTCGCGCAAAGGCGCAAAGGCGCAAAGGAAAACCAGTTTTTTATGATCGATTCGCGTTTGTGTATAATCAGCCACTCTTCTATTCCACGTTAACTAAAACCAGGCGCTGAGGTTTACTTGAGTAACGTCCCGCAGCACGAAACCGTAATAATACTTGACTTCGGATCACAGTACACACAGCTAATAGCACGCCGCGTTCGCGAAGCGGGCGTTTATTGCGAGATTCTTCCTTTCAATGCTCCGATTGAAACCATAAACGCGAGGTCGCCGAAAGGCTTGATCTTCTCCGGCGGCCCGTCTTCCGTTTACGACGAAAGCGCACCCAAACCGCATCCGCAACTGCTCGATTCTCTCGACTGTCCTTCGCTCGGCATCTGTTACGGCTTCCAGGTCTTCGCCCGCGAGCTCGGCGGCGCCGTCGCCGCGTCTCCGAACCGCGAGTTTGGGTACGCCCGGTTAAAGATTCTGGACGTGACGAGTAGGTTGTTTCAAGGTTTGCCGGCGGAAATGGACGTTTGGATGAGTCACGGCGATCACGTGACTGAGATTCCCGAAGGTTTTCATGTTACGGCGCTGACGGATGACGCCCTTAACGCCATGGAAAACGAGGGGCGCGGGATTTATGGCGTCCAGTTTCATCCGGAGGTCGCGCACACGCCGCTCGGCGCGCAAGTGTTGCGGAATTTCCTGTTCTCGGTTTGCGGTTGTCGCGGCGACTGGTCGCCGGAAGCTGTTATCGAGGAACAGGTCGCGCGCATTCGCGAACAACTTGGCGACGAAGGGTGCGTCGTTTCCGGGTTGTCGGGTGGAGTCGATTCGACGGTCGCGGCGGCGCTGGTCCATCGCGCGGTCGGCGATCGGCAGACGTGTATCTTTGTCGACAACGGCCTGTTGCGTGAAGGTGAGTTTGAATCGACGCTTGTGCTGCTGCGGCAGAGCAT
>DASURS010000233.1:0-2374 GCA_036279935.1 Pyrinomonadaceae bacterium | reverse complement strand
GATGCCGCGCGCCTTCTCTTCCGGCGCCTTGTCGATCTGGTCAAAAGCCACAAACTGCACCTTCGGATTGTGCTTCGCCAAAACTTTCGTGATCGCCGCCGTCAGCGTCGTCTTCCCGTGGTCCACGTGCCCGATCGTCCCAATGTTCACGTGCGGCTTCGAACGGTCAAATTTTTCCTTCGACATCTCCCCTCCTAATTCCTGTTACCTGGCTACTCCCTGAACCTTCGCAATCACCTCTTCAGCGATCTGCTTTGGGGCTTGTTCGTACCTCTCAAAGTGCATCGTGGAGGTGGCGCGGCCCTGTGTGGCCGAGCGCAAGTCAGTGGTATATCCAAACATCTCCGACAGCGGCACGAAAGCCGTGATCACCTGCGCGCCACCGACGCGCGGCTCCATGCTCTCGATGCGGCCGCGGCGTGAATTCAAGTCGCCGTTGACGGCGCCCGTGTAGTCGTTTGGCGTAACGACTTCGACGCGCATGATCGGCTCGAGCAGTACCGGACCGGCCTTGCGGACCGCATCCTGAAACGCGAGTGAACCCGCGATGTGGAACGAACGCTCATCCGAATCGACTTCGTGATAGCTACCGAAGACGAGCCGGACCTTGATGTCCACCATCTCGTAGCCGGCCAGGAAGCCACGCTCCATCGCGTCGCGAATTCCCTGCTCGACTGGCTTGATGTATTCCTTTGGAATCGCGCCGCCGGTGATCTCGTTGACGAACACAAAACCCTCGCCGGGCGCCGGCTCGATCTCGATCTCGACGTGACCGTACTGACCGCGACCGCCGGTCTGCTTCTTGTAAACCTCTTTGCCCGCGGCCGGACGCGTAATCGTCTCGCGATAGGCGACCTGCGGCTTGCCGACGTTCGCCTCGACGCCAAACTCGCGCTTCATGCGGTCGACGATGATCTCGAGGTGCAACTCGCCCATGCCGGCGATGATCGTCTGGCCGGTCTCCTGGTCGGTTGAAACGTTGAACGATGGATCTTCCTGGGCCAAGCGGTTCAATGCCACGCCCAGTTTGTCCTGGTCCTGACGCGTTTTCGGCTCGACGGCCACGCGGATAACAGGCGCCGGAAACTCCATCGCTTCGAGCACGATCGGCTTGTTGTCGTCACAGATCGTGTCGCCGGTCGTTACCTGCTTCATGCCGCCGATGGCGATGATCTCGCCCGCGCTCGCGGCCTCGATGTCTTCACGCTTGTTCGCGTGCATGCGCATCAGACGGCCGACGCGCTCTTTCGAATCCTTGATCGGGTTGTAAGCATACGAGCCCGCCTTGATCGATCCGCTGTAGATGCGGACGAACGACAACTGGCCCAGGTGCTTGTCGGCCATGATTTTGAAAACCAGACCGGAAAACGGCGCCGCAGCATCGGGCGGACGCGCCTCAACCTGGCCGGTTTTCGGGTTCGTGCCTTCAACCGGGGGAATATCGAGCGGCGACGGCAGGTAGTCGACGACGGCGTCGAGCAACGTCTGGACGCCTTTATTTTTGAACGCTGAACCGGTGACGACGGGGACCAGTTTCAGGCCGATGGTGCCAGCGCGCAGCGCCTGACGAATCTCGGCTTCCGAAATCTCCTCGCCTTCGAGGTATTTGTGCATCAGGTCGTCGTCGATGCTCGCGACGGCTTCGATCAGCTTCTCGCGAGCGGCAGCGGCTTCGTCTTTCAGATCTTCGGGAATATCGACAACTTCGTATTCCGCACCCTTCGACTCGTCTTTCCAGAGCAGTCCCTTCATCTGGACGAGATCGACGACGCCCTTGAGCTGATCTTCGAGTCCGATGGGGATCTGCACCGCGACGGGGTTCGCGCCCAGGCGGGAGATGATCGACTCGAATGAACGCTCGAACGACGCGCCGGCGCGGTCGAGTTTGTTGATGAAGCAGATGCGGGGAACGCCGTACTTGTCGGCCTGACGCCAAACGGTCTCCGATTGCGGCTCGACACCGGCGACGCCGTCAAACACGGCGACAGCGCCGTCGAGCACGCGCAGCGAGCGCTCAACTTCCATCGTGAAGTCGACGTGGCCGGGCGTGTCGATGATGTTGATGCGGTGGTCGACGCCGTTTCTTTCCCAGAAACAGGTGGTCGCCGCGCTGGTAATGGTGATACCGCGCTCCTGCTCCTGTTCCATCCAGTCCATGGTCGCCGTACCCTCGTGCACCTCGCCGATTTTGTGCGTGATGCCCGTGTAATAAAGGATACGTTCCGTGGTGGTGGTCTTGCCGGCATCGATGTGAGCCATGATGCCGATGTTCCGCGTGTGATCCAACGCAACAGTTCTCATAAATTCAGTATAACCTTTTGGAAAATGGAGGTGCTGGAGGAGACCCTTCAGGCTTGAAGCCAGCTCTGCCTTG
>DASURS010000232.1:0-16245 GCA_036279935.1 Pyrinomonadaceae bacterium | reverse complement strand
CTTTCGGTTGTTCGGATCGACGCCCAGCGCGCGCTCCGCTTCACCGCGCGCTCGAATCACGAACCCGAGATCGCGAAACAACTGCCCGAGCATCACGCGATACTCCGCATTCTTCGGATCGAGTTTGATCGCCGCTTGCAGCTCCGCTTCCGCCGTGCGGCGTGTGTTCTCCTGCGAGGCGAGCATGTGTCCATAGTACGCGCGGTAACGTGCTTCATTCGGCATCAGACGCGCCGCCGAGGCAAACAGTCCGGCAGCAAGTTTGCGCTCGCCTTGTTCGAGCGCGGCGTAACCTTCTTTGAAATCGTTCGCCGCGCGTTCGGCTGCCGTGAGCGGCGCGTCGGCGGGAGCGGCCGTATCGGCGAGCGGCGCCGCCGGCGCGGGCGTGTCCACCGCCGCCTGTTTTGGAACTGAATCGACGAGTTGGGGCGCTTTCTTTCGCGCCTGCTGCTTGGTGTCGTAAGTGGCGCGGAGACGATCGTCGCGCAAAGTGTCGTAGGCCTGCGTGATTCTGGCAAACGCCGACTCGAGCCGCGAAAGCAGCGCCGGCTCAGTTTTTCGAAATCTGTCGGGATGGTAGCGGCGGGCGAGTTCGTAATACGCCGACTTCAGTTGCTCCGCGGACGCTCCGGTTTCGACTCCGAGCACGTCGTAAAACGAGTCCGCGGCGCGCAGGCGTTGAAGAAAAGTCTCGACGGACTCGGCTTCACTGACCTCGGTCGCCGCGGGCGCGGCGGGTGCGACGACGGTAGCGGGCGCTCGCCGTGCGGCTTCCAGCAGTAGCGCGTCCAGATCGAGATTGAGTGTCACTGCTACGTCAAGACGCGATCGGGAGTCGAAGTCCCAGACGCCTTCGTTCAACGACAGCGCGAGCCGCAGAATGTCGGAAACCTGTTTGCTGTGAGCCTGTTCCAGCACTCCGGACGGCACCAATCCCTTCGCGGCGAGTGATTCTGCGAGTGCGATGTCCGACAAGTCTTCAGCGAACGTCGCGAGCTGTTGCTGTGTGAGCAGCCCGGCCCTCAGCAAATAGCTGCGCAGTCGCAAGTCGCGCAGGTTGGACGCGGCATAAACAAACTTGCCCTGGTAAAAATAGGCCGCGATCTTGATGCGACTGTGTTCCACGCGGAGCCGGCCGGTCTGAGACTTGGCTGAGAGTTCCTGAAGGATTTCAGTGAGGGGTCGCTCGCTGAGTTGGCCGTTCATCGCGGTCGCATCATAGCGCAGGCCCGAAAATCCCACAAAATCTAAGTAATTTCTGTTGCGGAGGTAGACAGGGATGAACGCGAATCCTATATTGATGCCACATGACCCCTACCCAGCCCCCGGGAGTACAGCTTCAGGCAGGGTGTGATCTATATGGACGAAAGAGCATTCGATAGTGTCCGTGAAGTTAGCGACACTGAAAGCAGCAGCCTCAGCAATACGGCCGCACTCAACTCACAGGAACGTGTCGACGCACTGATCAGGGAGCTGAGAAAACGGACCGCCGAATTGGAGGAGGCAAACCGTGAACTGCGGCGCGTTTCGCATTATCGTTCGCTGTTTCTGGCGCGAATGTCGCACGAGCTGCGCACGCCCCTCACTTCCATACTCGGATTTAGCGAGATCCTGCTCGATCAGGAGGAACTCACCGATTCCCAGCGTCGCTTCTGTCAAAAAGTCCAGGATTCCGGATTTCAACTGCAAGCCAGTCTGAATCAATTGGTGGATCTTTCCCGAATCGAAGCCGGACAGACGGAAGTGTTTCTTCAGGAGTTTTCATTGCGCGAGACCGTGCGCGAGTCATGCGCGGCAGCCGCGCGGATGGCGCAGAAGCAGCAGGTGAAGATCGAGTACGAAGTCGCGCCCGAGATCACAACTGTCGTATCCGACCAGGGAAAGCTGCGGCAGACGATCTTCAACTTCATCGCCTGGGCGGTCAGTCGCAGTTCGGCCGGCGAAACGGTGAACGTGAACGTCGACATCGACGATCACGGGCTGCTCGCGATCAAAGTCAGAGACAATGGCGAAGCGCGGTTCGACACCGATAGCGCGTTCGATCCCGAGCACAGTTCGATGGGACGCGAACCAAATATCAACGAACTTGGTATTATCATTGGACACAAGCTGTTAGAGCTGATGGGAGGACGAGTCGTGCTGGAAAATCTCGAGCCCCGAGGTCTTCAGGCGACGATTCGCATTCCCGCCCGGCCCTCGAAAGGCTGAACGCATAGTTTCCCGCAAAGGCGCAAAGGCGCAAAGGCAAAGACGCAAACGCGCGAAACCGTAAAAGAGAAAGGCGGAACGCGCAACGATACCAAGTTCCAATGCACTGGCATTTTTCTTTGCGCCTTTGCGGGAGCAATATAATCCACGACTTCAAAGGTAATGGATGGAAGAGATCACAGTTCGTGAATGCACAACGATCGAAGAGTTTGACAGTTGTATCAGCCTCCAACGCGAAGCCTTCGGGCTTCCTGATCTGGAGATCTCACCGCGGCGCCATCTAATCGTTTCTCGACAAGCTGGAGGTTGGACGCTCGGGGCCTTCGCCGGCAGCCGGATGGTCGGGTTCGTCCATCACCTCGCGGCTGTACGGCCGAACAACGAGATCTACGGCTATTCGCACGTCATGGGAGTCGCTCGCGACTACCAGAACAAGGGCGTCGGCGCGCGTTTGAAGTGGGCGCAACGAGCAAAAGCGATGAGCCAGGGCAGAGACTTCATCAAGTGGACGTGGGATCCGATGCAGTCTCGCAACGCGCACTTCAATCTCAATCGGCTCGGCGCGATAGTCGATGCTTACGCCGACGACTTTTACGGGATCGATTACAACGTCGACCAGTCGCTCACGTCCGGAGAACGGCCCGGATTGCCCAGCGACCGTCTGTTCGCGAGCTGGAAACTGAACTCGCCGCGAGTGGTCGCGCTTGCGGAAGGCAAAGAGCACAGGATAGAAGCGGACCCTGTGAAGTCGATAGCGATTCCCGCCGAGTGGTACGCGCTCGTTAGAAAAGACGCGCAACAGGCCCGCGACGAGCAGACGCGCGTCAGGAACGAGTTCAAAGACGCGTTTGCGGCGCAGTTCGTCTGCGCGGGGTTCGAACGAGACGCTGAAGAATCGCGCTATCTGCTGTATCGGCCGGAAGATCTGACATGACGCTACCGAAGTTCGATCGCTACGTTGAACGGCACGCGCGGAGTTTTACCGAGCGGTTGCAGGCGCTCTGCCGCATGCCGTCGGTCGCCGCGCGCGGCACTGGTATGCGCGCGATCGCCGAGAACGTCGAACAGATGATGCAGCGCATCGGAATGGGGACGCGCTCGTTCCGGGTTGGCAGTGGCTATCCGATCATCTATGGCGAGTGCGGCAATGGACCAAAGACCTTCGTCGTCTACGGTCATTACGACGTGCAGCCGGTGGGCCTTCTGACGGAATGGAGCTCCGGACCGTTTGCCGCGGCGATAAGCAACGGCAAGCTCTACGCGCGCGGCGCCGCGAACAGCAAAGGTGATCTGGTCGCTCGACTGGCCGCCGTCGAGGCGTATCAAAAGACGTTCGGAAAGCTGCCGGTCACGCTGCGGTTCATCGTCGAAGGCGAGGACGGGCTCGGAAGTCCGAGTCTTTACCGTTTCACCGAAGACCACGCTGACCTGTTGCACGCTGACGGGTGCTTGTGGGACGAGGGCTCGCGTGACACGAAAGAGAACCCGACAGTCAGTCTGGGGTTCAAAGGCATCACGTTTCTTGAACTGCGCTCGTTCGGCGCGCGTTCCGATCTGCACTCAAAATGGGGTGCGATCGTTCCGAACCCGGCGTGGCGGCTGGTGCAGGCGCTGGCGACGATCACTTCGCCGAAGGGCGTCATCACGATCGACGGCTTCTCGTCCTACGTCGCGCCGATCAGTGAAGAAGACTCCGAAGTGCTGAAGACGATCGAACTGGACGAAGTGGGATTGAAGCGTGAGTTTCGCATCAGCGGCTGGGTTCGCGCGATGAAAGGCGCGTCGTTGGTGAAGGAGCACATCTTTGGTCCAACGTGTACGATCTGCGGCATTCACACCGGGCACACGGAAGCAGGCGCGAAGACAATCCTGCCGAGCACGGCGATGGCGCGTCTCGATTTTCGGCTCGTGCCGGATCTGACGGCGCAGATCGTCGTCGAACTCTTGCGCGCGCATTTGGATGTGCGCGGGTTCAGGGACATCGAGATCATCGAGTTGGGCAGCGCGCCGCTGGCGAAGTCGTCGTCAAAGTCGCGCGTGGCCCAGGCGGTAATCGATTCGGCGAAGGAAGTCTACGGCAGAGCGCCGATCATCTATCCGATGGATCCGTCGAGTGGACCTGTCGGCGCCGTCTGTGGCGTGTCGCAGCCGGCGACGCCAGTTGCTTCGTTCGGGACGAGCTATGCCGGATCGAACCCTCACGGCCCCGACGAAAACATCCGCATCGACGATTTTCTGCAAAGCATTAAACTGATCGGCCGCGTGATTCATCGTCTCGGCGCGGGCCGCTCGAAAGTGCCGCCGGACGTCCATGACGAAAGCAGGACCACCGCGCCGCTGCCGAAGTTCGGCCACAAAAAGGCGCAGGACAGTTAGCCACAAAAAGGCACAAAGACACAGAAGGCACAAACAGGAAAAAGACAGAAGACAAGAGACAGAAGGCAAGGGGCAGAAGGCAAAGAGACAGAAGCGCATGAGAGACAGAAGAAGCGACAAGCAGGACAGGCGAGTAGAAAATCAAAATTTCACCTGACTAAAAACTCTTTGTGCCTTTTTTGTCTTTTGTGCCTTTTTGTGGCTAAAAGGAGTGATCCCTGGCGCGCGTTCGCGAAATCGAGAAACTGAGAAACGAGATCCGCCGTCATGACGAACTCTACTACGTCAGCGACGCGCCGGAGATCTCCGATCGCGAGTACGACCTGTTGCTCGAAAAGCTGCAGAAGCTCGAAGCAGCCCACCCTGAATTAATAACTCCCGACAGTCCGACGCAGAGAGTCGGTGGCCGGCCCGCTGAAGGATTTCCCGAGGTGGTCCACACGCGGCCGATGATGTCGCTCGACAACAGCTACAACATCGACGAGCTGCGCGCCTTCGACGAACGTTGCCAACGTCTCGCCGAAGGACGTCCGCTTGAATACGTGGCCGAACTGAAGATCGACGGCCTATCGCTGTCGCTACAGTATGAAGACGGCGTCCTCGTTCGCGGCGTCACGCGCGGTGACGGACGCATCGGCGAAGACGTCACGCAGAACGCGCGCACGATTCGCAGCGTGCCGTTGCGTATTAAACCAGACGCGAAACGCATCGACTCACCGCTCGAAGTACGCGGCGAGGTCTTCATCCCGCTCGAAGTCTTTCAACGGACCAACGCTGAACGCGAAGAACAAGGCGAGCCGCGGTTCGCGAACCCGCGCAACGCGGCAGCGGGCGCGATTCGGCAACTCGATTCACGGCTGGTCGCACGTCGCAAGCTGGACATGTTCGTGTACGACCTGCTCGTCGGCGGCCGCAAACCGTTTCCGACTCACTGGGAGTCGCTCGCGTGGCTCGAAAAAGCAGGCTTTCGTGTCAATCCGCATCGCAAGCTCTGCACGACGATCGAAGAAGTAATCGACTTCGCCAACGAGAAAGAAGCGTTGCGTGACGATCTCGGATACGAGATCGACGGTCTCGTCGTGAAGGTCAACTCCGCCGCGCTACAGGACGAGTTTGGCGCGACGCAGAAAGCGCCGCGCTGGGCCATCGCGTACAAGTATCCGGCCCGACAGGCCGCGACGCAGGTGCTCGACATCGTGGTCCAGGTGGGCCGCACAGGCGCGCTCACGCCCGTTGCTCATCTCGAACCGGTGTTTCTCGCCGGCACGACAGTGTCGCGCGCGACGTTGCACAACGAAGACGAGATCAAACGGCTGGACGTGAAGATCGGCGACTGGGTGATGATCGAAAAGAGCGGCGAGATCATTCCCAAAGTGCTCAGGGTCCTCAAAGATAAACGCACGGGAAAGGAAAAGGACTTCGAGCCTCCAGAGAAATGTCCCGTCTGTGGCGGACTGATCTCGCGCATCGAAGGCGAAGTGGTGGCGCGCTGCGTGGCCGCCGACTGCCGCGCACAACTCGTCGGACGGCTGCTGCACTTCGCTTCGCGACGCGCGATGCGCATCGAAGGCCTCGGCGACGTGCTTGCGATCCAGATGGTCGAGGCGGATCTCGTCAAAGACGTCGGCGATCTCTATTCGCTGACGCTGGACCAGGTTGCCGCTTTGCCGCGCATGGCAAAGAAGTCCGCGACGAACCTCCTCGAACAGATCGAGGCAAGCAAATCGCGCGATCTGACGAACCTGATCTACGCGCTCGGCATTCGTCACGTCGGCGAGCGCACGGCAGGCATTCTGGCCCACGAGATGGGCTCGCTTGATCGTCTCATCGAGGCTTCGGTTGAAGAGCTGGACGCGATACCCGAGATCGGTTTGACTGTCGCCGAAAGCGTCCGCGACTGGTTTGACGATGAAGGGAATCGCGCGCTTTGTGATAGGCTGCGGGCGGCAGGTATCAAGACCGAATCCGCTCGGCAGAGCACTGCGTCTATTGATGAGCGATTCGCCGGCAAGCAGTTCGTACTGACCGGCACGTTATCGAGTTTCACTCGCGACGAGGCCAGAGCCTTCATCGAGGCGCGAGGCGGACGTGTTAACTCCTCGGTGAGCAAGAAGACAGATTACGTCGTTGCCGGCGAAGCAGCCGGCTCGAAACTCGACAAAGCGCAGTCACTCGGCGTGACCGTCATCGATGAATCCGCTTTCAAAGACATGTTGGAGTAACCATGAGCTCAGAACCGACCACCAAAGACATCAAGCTTCTCTACACGCTCTTTTGCGACGACGTGCGGCTCGAGGCCGGCAACAAGCTGTCGTTCATGGGGGTGTTCCAGAACATCATGGTTCAACAACTCCCCGTGTCATTGATCAAGTTTGCCGTCGTTAACCACTGGCAGGGAACCGGCAGCTACCTCTCGGAAGTGCGGATACTGACGCCCGATCGGCAACACGCCGTCGTCGTGTCTCAGCCGACGCCGTTCGAGATCGCGGCAGGCGGCTTCGCGGACAATATCAGTTTCTTTGTTAACGTGACGTTTCCGGCGGCGGGAAGATACGTGGTGCAGACTCTGATCGATTCGAATCTGTTTCAGGAGCAGTTATTAACCGTTTCCGACGTCCTCGAACCGGAGATGGTTGGGACGTCGGAAGCGGTCAATTGAAAAGATGATGGCAGGTCGGCCCTAGCCAACTTCGATGTTAAAGAGCTTGATTTTGGAGTTGAGGGTAGTGGCTTTGATGCCCAGTAGCCGTGCTGCCTTCGCCTGGTTCCCTCCGGTTTCGGACAGCGCCATTTTGATTAAGTGGGTCTCGAACCGCTGTACTTCGTCGTAAAAACTGATTCCTCCTAAAATGTCCAACGGCTTGAGTCTGGTTGCTTCTTCAGTGAACGCCTTGTCGCGCGCGAGTGTCTCTGCTTCGGCAAGCAGAGCATCGGCCAGATCGACGACGCGTTGGATACGGTCGCGGTCCGGACGCTCGGCTAATTTCAGGCGTCTCTCAGGCATTTGGTTAGCGATGCCCGAGTGTCTCAAGTTGTCGGTATCCATCAGTACTTGATCGACGTTCATTCAAAACTCCCCTTTCGGAACTGACCTCTTAATACGAAAACACCGGCCTCCGAAAATCCGTGACAATTATTTTTTTGCTTAGATGTGAGGCTAAATGTTGGTTAATTGGTGCGGATGAGAGGACTTGAACCTCCACGATGTCACCATCACAGGCTTCTGAGACCTGCGCGTCTGCCAGTTCCGCCACATCCGCATGAGACGAAGGTAGCCCATTATGCGAATGCATCTGTAGAGTGTCAAGAATGGTCTCGGCTGCGGCAGAATCCGTAATTATTCGGACGCTGGGTTATTATGTTCGCCGATGAGTGAAGGACAACTTGGGGCGCGACTGGCGGCGATCCGCGCGCGAATCGAAGCAGCGGCACTGAAATGCGGACGTTTGCCTCAGGACATCACGCTGGTAGCTATCAGCAAGACCCATCCGGCTTCACTCGTAAACGCCGCCATCAGCCTCGGCGTCACTGACGTCGGCGAAAACCGCGTCCAGGAAGCTGAACAAAAGATCATCGAGGTCGGGCGAACAAAGGCGCGCTGGCATCTCGTCGGGCATCTTCAGGCCAACAAAGCCCGCCGCGCTGTTCAGCTATTCGACGTCATCCACTCGCTCGACTCGCTGGAACTGGCGCGCCGGCTCGATCGTTTGTGCGGCGAGGAGGGCAGGCAAAACCTGCCGGTGTTGATTCAAGTCGATCTGGGTCACGAAGAGACGAAGTCGGGGATTGATGAAACGGAGTTGCCGCAGTTGGTCGAGAACCTTACGGAACTAAGCTGCGTTAAATTGATCGGACTAATGACGCTGCCGCCGTTCTTTGACGATCCGCAAGAGGCGCGGCCGTTCTTTCGCAGACTGCGGGAGTTGCGGGACGAACTTGCGGCGAAAGGCGCGTTCGGCGATCGACAGGGGGATCTCTCGATGGGAATGACGCACGATTTTGAGGTGGCGATCGAAGAGGGTGCTACGATGGTCCGTGTTGGCACCGCCATATTCGGGCAGCGATAAAACAGATGCAGATAATCAGTCGCACGTTTTTATTCATCACCTGGGCCACCTGGACGGTGATTATCGCCATCATGGCGTTGATGATTGTTCGTCTGATCGTCGATGCCGCGGATCTCAATCCATTCGGCTGGATGCATCGCAACGTTCGCCGCTTGAGTGACGCTTTCGTCGCTCCCGTGCGCGGCGCTTTGCGTGGCTTTGGCGCGGATCCAAAGTTTGCACCGCTCGTCGTGATCCTGATCGTGATCCTGCTCGGGTTTTTCATCCTCCAGTTGATGTCGACGATTCTCGGCACGGTGGCGGGCATTGTGTTTGCCGTGCAGACAGGCGCGTTCATTTCGGTGCTCGGGTACATTCTTTACGGCCTGATATCGATCTACATCCTTCTGATTTTTGTTCGCATCATCTTTTCGTGGGGCATGGTGAGTTACACGAACCGCCTCATGCGATTTCTGGTGGACACGACTGAGCCGCTGCTTGGGCCATTGCGCCGGATCATTCCGCCGCTCGGAATGATGGACATCTCTCCAATCATCGCGTTTTTCATTCTGTGGCTGTTCCAGGCGGCGATAGCCGGGACGTTGCTGCGAGGCGCTTCATTCCCAAGTTTTTGATGATTTCGTATTCGATCAAAGCCGGACAGGTCGTCTTCAAAGTTCACGTCGTGCCTGGGTCTTCTCGCAGCGAGATCGCGGGATCGCACAACGACTCGCTGCGCGTGCGGCTCGCAGCGCGGCCGATCGAGGGTGCTGCGAACAAAGAGTTAATACTGGTTTTGGCGAAGACGTTTAAGGTGGCGAAGAGCAGCGTCAAGATCGTGAGTGGACATCGAGGGCGCGCGAAGCAGGTGAGTATCGAAGGTGAGCCGCAAAGCGTCGTCGAGGTGCTGTCGAGAAGCGTCGAAAGCGATCATGGACGGAAGTAAAGTTTCACACTACAGAATTCTGGAGAAACTCGGCGCGGGCGGGATGGGCGAAGTCTATCTTGCCGAAGACATGAAACTCGGCCGCAAGGTCGCGATCAAGATTCTGAGCGAGGAGTACACGACCAACAGGGATCGCCTGCATCGTTTCGAACAGGAAGCGGCAGCGGCGTCGAACCTCAACCACCCGAACATCCTTACGATTCACGAAGTCGGCTCCGACGACGGACGGCACTTCATTGCCACCGAATACATCGACGGCGTCACGCTGCGCCGCAAAGCAGCGGAAGCGCCACTTGAGATTCGCGAGATCCTCGACATCGCGATCCAGGTCGCCAGCGCACTCGAAGAAGCACATGCTGCCGGCATCGTCCATCGCGACATCAAGCCCGACAACATCATGGTGCGCCGCAACGGCTACGTGAAAGTGCTGGACTTCGGGCTAGCAAAGTTGACGGAGACCGTCGATCGGAGTCCGCTCGATCCTGACGCCGCGACGCGTGTGCTGGTCCAAACTGACGCGGGTGTGGTGATGGGCACGTCGCATTACATGTCGCCGGAGCAGGCTCGCGGAAAGGCGGTTGATGCGCGCAGCGACATCTGGAGTCTCGGCGTTGTCATTTACGAAATGGTCGCCGGCCGGACGCCGTTCTCGGGAGAAACGTCAACGGACGTCATCGTCGCGATTACGCAAAAAGAACCGCCACCACTCGCGCGTTTCGCGCCGAGCGTTCCCGCCGAGCTTGACTGGATCGTCAACAAAGCACTCCGCAAGGACCGCGACGAACGCTACCAAACGATCAAAGAGCTGTTGACGGACCTGAGACGCTTGAAACAGCGGCTCGAGTTTGAGATGGAGCTCGAACGATCCTCGTCGCCGGGCATCGTTACCAAATCGACGGTCAACACCGTCGCTGCGCCGACGATTCAGGGTCGCGCGCTGGCCACGGCTGAAAAGAGCGTTTCGCACGCTTCGAGCGCCGAGTACATCGTCACCGGAATCAGACGGCACAAACTTGCAGCGGCGTTGATCGGTCTGCTCGTCGTCGGAGCAATCGCAGCGGTCTACTATTTCTACTTCCAGCGGCCCAAGCCGCTCACGAATCGCGACACCGTGCTGTTGACGGATTTCGTCAACACGACCGGCGAGCCCGTGTTCGACGGCACGCTCAAGCAGGCGCTGGCCGTGCATCTCGGCCAGACGCCGTTCCTGAATCTCTTTCCCGAAGAACGCGTGCGCGAAACACTGCGCTTCATGGGACGTTCTCCGGACGATCGCATCACGCGCGACGTCGGCCGCGAGATCTGCGAGCGCCAGGGCATCAAGGCGATGCTGACGGGAACGATCGCGAGTATCGGCAGTCACTACGCGATCACGCTTGAAGCCATCAATCCTCGCACCGGCGATCCATTCGCCAGCGAACACATCGAAGCCGAGAGCAAGGAAAAGGTGCTCGCGTCGCTGGGAACGGCTGCGTCGAACCTGCGTCAGAAGTTAGGCGAGTCGCTTAGTTCGATTCAGAAGTACGATGTCAACATCGAGCAGGCGACAACGTCGTCGCTCGATGCCTTGAAAGCCTACGCGATGGGCAACGAAGAGCGCTCGAAAGGAAAACCGCGCGAGTCGCTCGCCTTCTACACGCGCGCCGTCGAGCTCGATCCCAACTTCGCGATGGCCTACGCCCGCATTGGCGTCCATTACTTCAACCAGAAGGAGCTTGAAACGTGCAAGCAATACATTCAGAAGGCGTACGATCTTCGTGAGCGCGTAAGCGAACGCGAACGTCTTTACATTGCTGAAAAGTATTACAACTACGTCACGGGTGAGCTCGACAAGGCCGTCGACACGTTGCAAACGTGGTCGAAGCTTTATCCGGACGACTTCGTGCCGCATAACAACCTGTCGATCAATTACAGGACCCTGGGCCGGTATGACGAAGCGTTGAAGGAATCGCTCGAGGCTGTGCGTCTGAGTCCGAACAATACAGCGGCGCGGGTAAACGTCGTCAGCAATTACGCCTCGCTGGGAAAGCTCGACGAAACTCAGGAAGCACTCAACGAGCTGCGAAGAATCAATCCTGACCAGTTTATCGTGCACGCCGTCAGCTTCTACCTGGCAGCCGCTCGCGGCGATCAGGCGGCGATGGATCGCGAAGTTGAGTGGGCTGCCGGTAAACCTGACGAAGCAGACTTCACTACGATTCGCGCGGCGTACGCAATGCACGTCGGCAAGCTGAAACAGTCGGAGGAGTTTTCGCAGCGTGCGGTCGAGATGTTCATGCAGCAGAATCGATTCGAGAATGCCTCGAACGTGTTGTTGAACGTGGCTGGTAACATGGTGGTGCTTGGTAAGTGCGATCAGGCTAAGAAATACGTTAAAGACGCTATGACTTTGTTTGAGGGGGCAGTCGGCATCGCCAATGGCGCGACCGTTTATGCAGCCTGCGGCGATCGCGATCGTGCCGAGTCGATGATCGAAGCGGTGCGCAAGGCGGCGCCCAAGGACACTCTCATCATGTCTGTCTTCACGCCGCTCGTGCGTGCTGAGATCGAAAGGAACCGCGGCAACACTGCCGAGGCGATTCAGTTGCTCGAGTCCGTGCGGAACTACGATCTCGGCGAAGATATCGGCATGACCAGCAACTATGCGCGTGGCCAGTTGTATCTTCAGCAGCGGCGCGCCAATGAAGCGGCCGCGGAGTTCAAAAAAATCGTCGATAACCCCGGCATCAATGCGCTCTCTCCGTTTCATGCGCTCGCACGTCTCGGGCTGGGCCGCGCGGCCGCGGCCGGCGGCGACACTGCCGCCGCGCGCAAGTCGTATCAGGATTTCTTTGCGGTTTGGAAAGACGCCGACCCCGACCTGCCCGCCATCGTTCAAGCCCGCAAAGAGTACGACCAACTGAGATAAGGGGTGGAACTATGGTCTTTGGTCTTTGGTCTTTGGTCTTGGGTCTTAGTTAGGTGTTAGGTCGCCGGTTCGCATTCGCGGGACAAAGACCAAAGACCAAAGACCAAAGTCCCAAGCCCTAAGACCCAAGCCCCAATTTGTGGTATATTTCGTGGCCTAAACCCGCACTAATTCTCAAAAGGATCTGAATCGATGTCCGGACACTCGAAGTGGCATAGTATTAAACACAAGAAGGGCGCGCTCGATGCCAAGCGCGGAAAACTGTTCACTAAGTTTATTAAAGAAATCACGGTCGCGGCGCGCTCGGGCGGCGGCGATCCGGAAGGTAACGCCCGTCTCCGCAAAGCGATTCTCGACGCCAAGGCCGGCAACATGCCCAACGACACGATCGACCGCGCGATTCGTCGCGGCACGGGCGAAGAGGAAGGCGTGAACTACGAAGAGATTACTTACGAGGGTTATGGCCCCGGCGGCGTCGCGCTGCTCATTCAGTCGATGACTGACAACCGCAATCGCACGGTCGCGGAAATTCGCCACCTGTTTTCGAAGAACGGCGGAAACCTTGGCGAGTCCGGGTCGGTCGGGTGGATGTTCGACAAGAAGGGATACATCGTCGTCGACAAAGCCGCGAAGTCCGAAGATGAACTGTTTGAGCTCGCGATCGAGGCAGGCGCCGACGATCTGCGCGACGACGAAGACAATTTCGAGATCCTCACGTCGCCCGACGCTTTCGAGGGCGTGCTCGCCGCAATCAAGGCCGCCGGCATCGAACCGCAAGCCGCCGAAATCGAGATGCTGCCGCAGAACTACATCAAGCTCGACGGCGCCGACGCGCGCCAGATGTTGAAGCTAATGGAAGCGCTCGAAGATCACGACGACGTCCAGAAAGTCTCCGCTAACTTCGACATCAGCGAAGCCGATATGGCGGCGGTTTAAAATTTCGAATTTCGAAATTCGAATTTTGAAATTTGATCTTCGGGTTCTTCAGGTTTCGCCGGCTCGCCCATAACTATCCGCACATTGTGAGTCTTTTCATCGTCCGCGAGGTCGATGGTGTTGTCAGCTTGCACGACGCCGTCGACCTCGACGTTTACCACGCCGCGGCTGACGCCGAGCGGGTTCTCGACCCTGATCCGGTAGACGGAGTGTTCCCGTCGATAAGTGATCTCGAAATCACGCCACCAGCGCGGCACGGACGGGTTGATCTGGAGACGACGGTTCGCGATCAGTTTGAAACCGAGGATGAATTCGAGGCCCGCGCGATACATCCAGCCCGCCGATCCCGTGTACCACGTCCAGCCGCCGCGACCCGTGTGAGGCGGAACTGCGTAGACGTCCGCGACTGCAACGTACGGCTCGACCTTGTACTTGTGCAGGCCCGCGCGCGTCGATGAGTGGTTGATCGGATTGAGCAGTGAAAACAGTTCGCCGGCGCGCTCGCCGTCGCCGAGCAGCGAATAGGCGATCAGCGTCCAGATCGCTGCGTGCGTGTACTGTCCACCGTTCTCGCGCACGCCGGGAACGTATCCCTTGATGTAACCCGGATCGAGCTTGCCCTTGTCGAACGGAGGCGTGAAGAGAATCACCAGACCGTCGCCGCGCCTGATCAGGTACTCCTCGACGGCAGCCATCGCGCGTCCCATGCGATACGGATCCGACGCGCCCGAGATCACGGACCACGATTGCGCGATCGAATCGATGCGGCACTCTTCATTGCGCGCGGAGCCAAGCGGTGTGCCGTCGTCGAAGTAAGCGCGCCGGTACCAGTCGCCGTCCCACGCTTTTTCCTCGAGCGCTTTGCGCAGGTTCTGAAGATGCTTGCGATAGCGATTGAGGCGCACGCGCTGCTTGCGCTCTTCGACGTGGGGCATGAAAGCCGCGAGCGTGGTGTAGAGAAACCAACCGAGCCAGACGCTCTCGCCTTTGCCGTGCTGTCCTACGCGATTCATTCCGTCGTTCCAGTCGCCGCCGCCCATCAACGGCAATCCGTGTTTGCCGACGGCGAGACTGCGGTCGAGCGCCCGCGCGCAGTGCTCGTAGATCGAGGCAGTTTCTTCGGACACGGCCGGCTGCGTGTAGCTCTCCTGCTGGTCCGGTTGGAGCACGGGTTGATCGATGAAGGGAATTATTTCCTCCAGCACGGATGCGTCGCCGGTGACGCTGATGTAGAACGCCGTCACAAACGGGAGAAATACAAGATCGTCGGAGATTCGCGTCCGTACCCCGCGGCCACTCGGCGGATGCCACCAGTGCTGCACGTCGCCTTCCTTGAACTGGTGCGCACTGGCGAGGACGATCTGGGCGCGCGCTATGTCAGGGCGGCTGTAGACCAGCGCCATCACGTCCTGCAACTGATCGCGAAAACCGAACGCGCCGCCTGATTGGTAGAACGCGGTCCGCGCCCAGATACGGCACGAGAGTGTTTGATACAACAGCCAGCGATTGAGCATCGTGTCCAGCGCCGGATCCGGTGTTCGCACTTCGATCGTGTTGAGCACGTCGTCCCAGTGGCCCAACACTTTTTCAAATGCGGCGTTTACGGTTCCCAAATTGCGATACTGCGTGACCAGCGCCTGCGCCGCTTCCTTCGACTCCGCTTCGCCGAGTAGAAACACAACTTCGCGGGCGGTTTGCGGTTGCAGCTCGACTATCGTCTGAATCGCGGCGCACGGATCGAGGCCCGCGCCGTCGCGGCCGGCGAGCCCAACGCGTCTCAGTGCCGACGGTGATTCAGGCGAACGATTGCGGCCGAGAAACTCCTTGCGATCGCACGTCGCGCTGGCCATCTCTTCGCTCGTCGCGACGAAAGCAACGCGTTCCGCGAACTCGTTGTTGAATGGGTTCCTCGCGAAGATCGTCCCGGCGCGTTCATCGATCTCCGTGATGATGTATGGCGCTGACGAAGCACGCGCGACGCCCAGGACCAACTCGTTGTACTGGACCACGGAAAGCTTTCGCTTGCGCGTCGTGCGGTTGCGCAGCCGCAGCAGGAACACTTTGACGGACGCGTCGAGCGGCGCAAACATCAACAGCTCCTGCGTGATTCCGTGGCTGGTGTGTTCGAAGACGCTGTAACCCTGTCCGTGCCTGATGATATACGGTTCGCGCTCGCGAATCGGCAGCGGCGTTGCCGACCAGACGGTGCCTGAATCTTCATCGCGCAGGTAGATCACCTCGCCGGGCGGATCGCTCACCGCGTCGTTGGACCACGGCGTCAGACGGTTCTCGCGGCTGTTGACCGACCATGTGTAACCGCAGCCCGTTTCCGTGACCTGGAAACCAAAATCTACTGAGTTGCCGATCACGTTGGCCCACGGCGCGGGCGTCCATTGTTCCGCGCCGAGAGTCGTGACGTACTCGCGTCCGCCCTGGTGAAATCCGCCGAGCCCGTTGAAGAAGCTCAAGTCTGGCGGCACGACCGGGTATTCCGGATAGATCTGCGACGGCACGCGAGGCACGAGCAGCAGCGGCAGCGGTTCCTCGATGTGCGGGCGTTCGATCTGCTCTTCAAACGAGCCGCGATCCGCAACGATCACAACGCGCGCGACGGCGTGGAGCAGGATGCGATCGTGCTCGGGCATCTGATCGGCGCGGCGCAGGTAAACGCCGCCGGGTTTGTCTTGTAGTCCCTGCAAACCGCTGGTGCGGATGATTGTCTCCAACTCGCCGTGCAGTAACTGGAGATAGTCGGTCGGCGTATCGTTGAGGATGACGAGATCGACTGTCAGTCCCTTGTAATGCAGGTATTCGTGACCGCGCAC
>DASURS010000231.1:0-13003 GCA_036279935.1 Pyrinomonadaceae bacterium | reverse complement strand
GGTGAACCTGCTCGGTTACAACGTCTATCGAATGGATGAGTCGCAGAGCGATCCGAACCAGTCGCCCATCAACTCCGCGCTCGTCTCGGGCACTGAATACGCCGACAAGAGTTTCCAGTTCGGCAACGACTATCGTTACCTCGTGCGCGCTGTTTCGCTCGGAACCGGCGGCGCGCAGGTCGAGAGTTTGAATTCGAACTCCGTTGAAGTTGCGGCTCGCGACGTCTTTCGTCCGGCGCCGCCTGAGCGTCCGAGCATCGCGCCCGATCCGTCGTTTGGCCGTCTCGCCATCTTCTTCGCGGCGAATAAAGAGCCGGACATCGCCGGCTACAACATCTACCGATCGACGGATCCAAATCTCCCGAAGGACCGATGGACCAAACTGAACCAGGCGCTGTTGACGCGCACCACATACCAGGACGAGCGAGTCGAATCAGGCAAGACTTACTACTATTACATTCAAGCCGTCGATAAGACCGGCAACGTCAGCCAGCCTTCAGAAGTTGGATCTGAGACTGTTCCTTAACACGCATGAAGCTCTGTCGCATCTCACACAACTCCCTGGAATCTCCGCGCTATGCGGTCATTGTCGAATCAACCGTTTTGCCGCTCGCTGTTGACTTCAATTTCGAAAAGAGCGAGAAGATGATGATGGGGAGTCACAGTGGGTTGGCCCTGGATGAAGTGAAACTGCTCGCGCCAGTGAACCCGTCAAAGGTCGTGTGCGTCGGCCGAAACTATCGAGAACACGCCGCGGAGCTGGGCAATAAGATGCCTGACGAGCCGTTGCTGTTTCTCAAAGCGCCCTCTGCCGTTATCGGCCCCATGGACCGGATCGAACTTCCCCAAGTGTCGCAGCAGGTCGAGCATGAAGGCGAGCTTGGCGTCGTGATCGGAAGGACCGCCCGAAACGTCTCCGAATCTGAAGACGCGCTGAGTTACGTCTTCGGCTACACCTGCGTGAACGACGTCACCGCCCGCGATCTGCAACGCAAAGACGTGCAGTTCACGCGCGCTAAATCGTTCGACACGTTCTGCCCGGTCGGACCGTGGATCGTCACCGAACTCGATCCCACAAAGGTTTCCGTCACGACACGTCTCAACGGCGAAGTCAAGCAACAAGGCAACACCGCCGACATGGCGTTCGGCGTGACTTTCCTAATCAGGTACATCTCTGCGATCATGACACTGTATCCCGGAGACCTGATCGCAACCGGAACACCCGCCGGCGTTTCGCGCATGAAGCACGGCGACGTCGTCGAAGTCGAAGTCAGTGGAATCGGTATTTTGAAGAATCAGGTGTACGATCGAGGGCAAGTTATTTCTTAAAGGAGTCTGGTAATGCAATTCTTTCTCGATACCGCGAACCTAAACGAGATCCGCGAGGCAGCGACCTATGGCTTTGCCGACGGAGTCACGACCAATCCATCACTCATCGCCAAGGAAGGCAACGTCGATTTCAAGCAGCATATCGCGGCGATCTGCGAGATCGTGCAGGGTCCCGTATCGGCGGAGGTAACGAGCCAGGACAAAGACGGAATGGTTCGCGAGGGCGTGGAGTACTCGAAGATTGCGCCCAACGTCGTCATCAAGTGCCCGCTGACGAGAGATGGACTTAAAGCAACGCGTGAACTATCGGATCAGGGCATCCGCGTGAACGTCACGTTGTGCTTCTCGGCTGCGCAGGCGATTCTCGCGGCGAAAGCCGGCGCGTCCTTCATCAGCCCGTTCCTGGGCCGGCTTGACGACATCGGCGAAAACGGTCTGTACCTGCTGCAAAGCATCATCGAGATCTACCAGAACTATCCGTGGAAGACCGAAGTGCTTGCGGCGAGCCTTCGCCATCCGATTCACGTGATCGAAGCGGCACGTCTGGGTGCCGACATCGCAACCATACCGTTTAAAGTAATCGATCAGCTCTTCAATCATCCGTTGACCGATAAAGGCCAGGCGCAATTCCTCGCCGACTGGGCCAAGAGCGGAAGAAAATGAGCGGGAGGAAGTCTCGCGATTAGCGCGATCATCGTTCGGGTAGATAAATACGACGGCACGGCACATCGGAGTTGGCCCGCCAGCCTCGTCGAACAAGCGGGCCCGCTGCTGGTGCTCGACGCCGTGTTCGACCAGGAGATCGAACACGACATTCTCGGAACGATTGCTTCCGGAACGCTCAGTACTGAATACTACTGGCTCGATCGCTGGTTCAACGTCTTCCGGTTTGGCGGCCGCGACGGAGATTTGCAGAGCTTCTACTGCAACGTGACGATGCCGCCGAGTTTTGACGGGCACGTTCTCAGCTACATCGATCTGGACATCGACGTCTTAGTCAAACCTGATTTCTCCTACAGGATTCTCGATCTGGAAGATTTTGAAGAAAACGCCGCACGCTTTGCCTACCCTCCCGGCGTCCAAATGAACGCGCACGCTGCGCTGGCCAAACTGATCAGATTAATCGAAACGAGAGAGTTCCCTTTCGACGAATAAAACCTATGGCCTCTCAACAAAAGACCAAACAATCAAAATCGAAGCTCGATAGCTTGCGCGAACGCAGCGCGCAAGCCGAACAAGGCGGCGGCGCGGCGCGCGTCGAGAAGCAGCACGAGGCCGGGAAGATGACGGCGCGAGAGAGAATCGAATTTCTGCTCGACGAGGGTTCGTTTGAAGAGTTTGACAAGCTGGTCGTACACCGCTCGAAGGATTTCGGGCTCGACAAACAGCTTTATCCGGGCGATGGCGTCATCACCGGTCACGGGTTAATCGATGGCCGCGCGGTGTTTCTGTTCGCGCAGGACTTCACGGTTTTCGGCGGCTCGCTTTCGGAGACGCACGCCGAGAAGATCTGTAAGGTCATGGACCTCGCGATGAAAGTCGGCGCGCCGATTGTCGGTTTGAACGACTCGGGTGGCGCGCGCATTCAGGAAGGCGTCGTCAGTCTCGGCGGATATTCCGACATCTTCCTACGGAATACGCTGGCGAGCGGAGTCGTGCCGCAGATCAGTTGCATCATGGGACCATGCGCGGGCGGGGCCGTTTACAGTCCGGCGATCACGGACTTCAACATCATGGTGAAGGACACGTCGTACATGTTCATCACCGGACCAGACGTCATCAAGACTGTGACGCACCAGGAAGTGACGAAGGAGACGCTGGGCGGCGCGCTCACGCACAACACCGTTTCCGGAGTGGCCCACTTCGCCGCTGAGTCAGACGAACATGCTTTGCGGATCGTGCGGGAATTGTTCTCGTTCATTCCGTCGAACAATCTCGAGGACCCGCCGCGCTTGCAGGTCAGCGATCCGATCGATCGCGTCGAGCCGAAGCTGAACGACATCGTGCCCGAGGCGTCGAACCAGCCGTACGACATGCGCGACGTCATCAATCACGTTGTCGACGACGGATACTTTTTCGAAGTGCAGCAACTGTTTGCGCCGAACATCGTCGTCGGCTTCGCGCGGCTCGGCGGACGCGCCGTTGGTATCGTTGCGAACCAGCCGGCGTTTCTTGCAGGTGTGCTCGATATTTCCGCGTCCGTGAAGGGCGCGCGGTTTGTTCGCTTCTGCGACTGCTTCAACATTCCGTTGGTGACGTTTGAAGACGTGCCCGGTTTTCTGCCCGGCGTCTCGCAGGAGCACGGCGGCATCATCACTCACGGCGCCAAGCTGCTTTACGCGTATGCCGAGGCGACTGTGCCCAAGATGACGGTGATTACGCGAAAGGCTTACGGCGGCGCGTACTGCGTTATGGCTTCGAAGCACATCCGCACGGACGTCAATCTCGCCTGGCCGTCGGCGGAGATCGCCGTGATGGGCGCTGAAGGCGCTGTCGGGATTCTTTACCGGCGTGAGCTGAGTGAGGCGCAGGACAAAGAAGCAGCACGTCGCGCGAAGATCGCCGAACTGGAAGACAAGTTCGCCAATCCTTACGTCGCCGCCGAACGCGGTTTCGTCGACGAAGTCATCGAGCCCGCGCAAACGCGGCCCAAACTAATCCGCGCGCTCTCGCTGCTGGAGAACAAGCGCGACACCAACCCACCGAAAAAGCACGGCAACATTCCGTTGTGAAACTTAATCCCGCTCCGCAGGCTCGAAGGAAATTAGACGAGCGACGGGATCGAAGGTGATGCGGAAAGGAAACAGCGCGCGGCGGCCGAGAATGATCGGCGTGCCGGCCGCGACGCCGGTCACGACGTCCGTCGGAACACCGTTCAAAACAAGCGCGCCGATGTTGACTGTTTGCGGAGCGACGCGTCGAGACTGAACCTGTCCACCGCCGAGATCATGGGTGATTCGTGCGTCTTCAGATCGGTGTGACGAACGACCGTCGGTCAAGGCGAGTCCGAACGCTGAGCCCGTATCCACCAAAGCAAGCCGCCCGTCTCCGAGCCTGACGAACGGTCGCGGACTTCCGGATTCACGAACCCAACGTACGACCGCGCCATCGCGAGGCTGTTCGTTCAGTCGCAAGCCACGCGCGGAAGCGTCGAACACGCGCAACTCCCGGTTCGGTAAATCGACGGTGTAACCGTAAGGACTGAAAGCTTCCGTCGGATCCAAAACGCCGTCAATCGAACGCGGCAGGTTCGCAACGGCAGCAACAAAGCTTCCGGGAACTCTGTTTCCGGGTTTGCCAAGTGCGAGACCGGCGATTCGAGCTTCCTGATCGGAAGCGATTGGCGCAGTACTCAGCCCGCCAACCAACGGTCTCCGCGATTTCGAAACCTGTAACCTCGCCTCTTCTGCGACTCGACGGCTGATTAGCGAAACGCCCGCGCCCGTGTCAATTGCAAACACGAACGGTCCCGCGCCGTTGATCCATCCGGTCGCCAATAACCCGTCCTCTTCGGTGCGAAGACGAATCGGGGCAACGACGGATTGCGATTGGACGACAACGTCGCCGGGCAAAAGTCGTTGGGCGGTCCCAACTATCGGAACCGCCCAAACAACCATTGCCACAAGAGTACTTAGAGCGACCTTAGCTTTGCTCACGACTCCGGACCTCACGAACTGAGATTAGTAGCTCCGGTTTCGGTTGCGCAGCTTGTACGTCCACAGCGCCGAACCACCCGCGCCGGACAGTGCGCCAATCGCAGCGCCCTTCTTGCCACCGATCAATCCACCGACAGCGGCGCCGGCGCCGGTACCAATCGCGACCGTCAGCTTATCGCGGTGCTTGTCCCAGAAGCTTCTCTGTCGCGGCTGGTAGTCGTAGTAAACCCGGCGCGCTGAAGAAGTGCTTCCGCTATTCCGATAAACCACTCGCGCCGGCGTGCGTCGCGTGCTGGTCGTGCTCACTGCTTTGTTCTGCTGTTCACTGGCTGCCGCAAAACCATCTGCGAAGCCGGTCTTATAAGCCGTCTGTTCGCCGGCGGTGTTGAAACCGGCGGCCGTCAAATTCTCATCTGCCTGCGGCTGTTCCGCGGAAACGGGTGTCGCCGTCCTGGCAGTGTCCTGCGCCGTTGTCGTCTCAGCAGTCGCGGACTGGGTCCGGTTCATCACGAGAGCGCCGACCGAACCACCGACCAACGCGGCAATCAGGGCAACTGGAAGAAGTTTGTTTGTCATAATCATCGCTCTGTTCTCCTCAAAAAGATCACGTGCTGCTTGAGCACGAACCTAAAACTGCAAGAGCTATACCTGTACTGTCGGGTGATTCGGGGTCTATCGCGGGGTCAGGCGAAATTCTAGCAATCATCGCCGAAAAACGTGCGATCGCAAGAAATTCACAAGCTAAAGCCAACGGTTTGTAATGGAGAACGAAGGAGCGGAACGAGCGAGGGGTATTCGATATGGAAACGGTGTAACCGATATGGTAACGAATTCGGTTACACCGTTTTCAAGAAAGGTCAGGCAGGTCTCGGAGTTGGTTTGTTGAGCAGTTCGAGGGCTTTCTTCATTTGAAGGTCCTCGGTCGCAGGCTTCGCCGCGGGAGCTGTCGTTGGCGCCGTCGCGGTGCCGGGCTTCTCATTTCCCTGCTCCGGTTTCGCAATCGGATCGTCGTCGTTACCCGTCAAGTCGTCCGGATCAACTGCTTCTGCGACTTCCGGCCCTTTAACTTCAACTGACGGCGTCACGCCCGAACGCGCGCGATCTTCGCCGAGGAAGGTCTTGCCACTGGCAGTCGCCCATTTCACTGTCGTCAGGAGGAGACCGTCACCGCCGCGCAACGTGAACAGTTGCTGCTCGGTGCCCGCGCCGAAGCTCTTCTCGCCGACCACCTGGCCTCGATTTCGTTCGATCAACGCCGACGCGATGACTTCCGCCGCGCCGGCCGTGCCGGTGTCAATCAAGGCGACGACTGGTCCCGAAAACAGCACCAGCTTCGGATCGGCAGTAAATGTTTTCAGCGCCTTACCTTCGCGGCCGACGGTCTCTGCAAGCATTCCGTCCTTCACGAACATGTTCGCCACCGCGACTGCTTCGGTCAGCGATCCACCCGCCGTGTCGCGAATGTCGATGACCACCTTCTGCGCGCCCTGCTTGAGCAGATCCTGTAGCTTGTTGCGAACCTCAACCGACTCGCCGTCGCCGAGGGTGTTGATTCTCAGGACCCCGACTTTGCCGGCTTCCATGTGGGCTTCAGCGGCGGGTGCACGACCGGTGCCGCGCTTGACGCTGATCGTCAGCGGGCTCGAGTTAGCCCTCAGCACGCGGAGCTTCACTTCGGATCCGGCGGCTCCGTTGAGCAACTGTTTCGCGTCGTAAAGCGAGATGTCGCGCGTCGCTTTATTGTCGATGTACTCGATGATGTCGCCGGCCTTGATTCCCGCCTGGTCCGCGGGCGAGCCCTTCATCGGAGCGATCACGTAAAGATACGAGGCGACCTGCGACAGTTCTGCGCCGATGCCGATCTGGTTGTCGCGATTTCCGGCGTTGAACTCGCGCACCTGCTCGGGCGTGAGATATGTTGAGTACGGATCGAGCCCATAGGCCAGCCCGCGCAGGGCGCCGGCTCGAACCTTATCCATGTTCGGCTCATCTACGTAATCGCTTTGAATGTGTTGCAACACGCTCTCGAAGATGCGCAGCTGCGCGTTCGGATCGTTCGATGGCTGTTGCGCGCGTGTTGAAATCCAACCACCAACGACGGTGTAAAGAGTCAACGTGGCCGATAGCAGGATCAGGATGAACTTGGTGCGAAATGACATTTAACTACCTCTTCGATTACGTTAGAGCCGGTACAATCGCACGATTTGCGAATCGAAACGTATGATACAGGCCGTATTTGGGCTGCGCAAGCCTGACTTCTTGCTGCTAATCAAGTGAACAAACCCGGCGACGACTTCAATCTGACAGGCCCGATTCTCGCTCTGGATCTCGGCGAAAAGCTGGTCGGAGCGGCCGTCAGCGACGAAAATCTAATTACTATCAAACGACTCGCGCCGCTCAAGCGTTCGAACTGGAAAAAACTGCTTCAGGACGTATTGGCCTTGATCGAGCGGTTTGACGCCCGAATGATGGTAATTGGTTTGCCGCTGGCCCTCGATGGAACACACGGAGACGCAGCCCGAAACGTCCAGCGCCTCGCTCGGAATTTTGCCTGCTCGACGGCGCTTCCCGTGTATCTTCAAGATGAGCGCTTGACTTCGGTCGAAGCCACGACGAATTTAAAAGGGGAGGGTAAGAAACCCGGCGAGATCCCCGGTCTCGTCGATGCTGAAGCGGCGGCAATCATCCTGCGCGATTTTCTGCGAACAGATCAGGACCGAATTCTCGTTCAAGCCAGCGGAGATCAGGAAACGACACACGAATGAAGCGAATAATCCTTCTGATAATCGCAGTTGTGTTATTGGCGGGCGCCGCGTCGGGCGCGTGGATCTATTCAGACTTGCGCAAACCGATCGCGCACAACAAGAGCGGTCAGTACATCGAGATACCACGCGGCTCGTCGCCGTCGTTCATCGTGAAGAAGCTGGCGGCTGAGGGAATCATCAAGCACGAGTGGCCCCTCATGCTTTACCTGAAAAGTACGGGCCGCGCGTCTAGCTTAAAGGCTGGTGAATACGATTTCCCTTCGCCCGTATCGCCGCTCGGCGTCCTGGCAAAACTGCAACAGGGAGAACGACGACTGACGCGGCTCACGATTCCCGAAGGCTGGACCCGATGGGACATCGCGAAAGCAATGGTCCAGGTGCCTGAACTGCACCTCGAAAGCGAAGCTCAAGCATTAGAGTTAATGAATAACGTGAGCTTGATAAGCGATCTCGATCCGGCCGCGAAGAACCTCGAGGGCTACCTGTTCCCTGACACTTACGAGTTTGCTCCTGATACGACTGCCGCCGAGCTCGTCGAGATGATGGTGACGCGCTTTCGCGGCGTTTGGAAGCGGGACTGGAACGAACGCGCGCGCTCCCTCAACATGACGACGCGGCAGATCGTCACGACTGCATCGATCATCGAGACTGAGGCGAAGTTGGATCAGGAACGTCCGATAGTCGCGTCCGTCATCTACAACCGTCTGCGGAAAGACATTCCACTCGCCGTCGACTCGAGCATCGTTTACGCGTCGAAGCTCGAAGGCAAGTGGCGTTACGACGGTCGGGTCTATCGCAGTGACATCGAACGACGTTCGCCATACAACACACGCATCTACGCGGGACTTCCTCCCGGACCGGTCGCGTCGCCCGGCGAAAGCTCGTTGAAAGCCGCGCTGAATCCCGCGCAGTCAGACTACCTCTACTACGTTCGCAATCCCGCTCGTGACGATGGCGCGCACAACTTCTACAGCAATGGAAGCGACTTTGAGAACGGAGTGCAAGCGCTCCGCAACTGGGAACGCGAACGCGATGAGCGGAACCGTTGAGCTTTGTGCTTTTGCGATTTGAGATCTGCGATTCGTGATCTGAGATCCCGCTTGTAATTACCTAACCGTTAATCTATTCTCACATCAAGCCCCAGAACAGTTCTTTTTGAAACAGGTTAAGGTGTAAATATGTTCCGCATAATTGCCGGTCTGGTGGTGGTAATTGCCTGCTCTCTTCCCGCGTTTGCACAGGCGGCGAAGGGCGTCGACAAGCAAAACGAGCGCGTCAGAGACAGCGGTTCAGAACGAACTCCCGCGAACAACGGCAACAAGACAGACGTCGGCGCCGGACGCGGTTTCGACTTCGGCAGTGGCCGCACACCAGAAACAGTGCCGTTGCCGAATCCATATCGTCTGAGTGGCCGGCGCGACGTGATCATCACGGCGGTCCAGGACCTGATGCGCGATCGCAAGCTGGTGCTCGACGAAGCGGCGTCGAAGTTGTCGGAAGGCATCGTCGTCAGCCAGCCGTATACGTTCACCAAAGGCGCTGTCGTATCGCAGGGTGAGCTGAGCCGTTACGCGGATGTTCCCGTCTCAGCGGCACGCGCATGGACACGGGGACGCTACACGCTGACAGTTGAGGTGCACCCGATCGACGGCACGACTGCGAACGTAGCAGTGAATGCAAAAGTCGAAGGACGCACGGATGGGCCAACTGGCGCCGAGTGGACCACGCTGCGAAGCACCGGCCTCGCCGAGGATCAATTTCTGGAAGGCCTCATCACCGCGGTAACCGGCGCCACGCCACCGGGACGGCTTCCGCAACCGTAAAGTAAAACCTGAAGTGAGTATTGAGCATCAGAGTGCGGAAATACTTGAGGAGTTACCTGAAGCAGTTTTCGAATGATCAATAATCCATTTCGCCAGGACGACGCCATTGCAGAACAACGCGAATCAAACAAACGAGTACTTCTCGCAGTCGTTTGTGCCGTGGCCGTCACTGCCCTGCTCATAGCAGGCTACGCTTACATCCGCCGCTCTCACGCGCAGCGGATCCTTGCCGAAAACCCGCCGCCTCCTGTTAGCGATTCAGGTCCCAAGGGTCCGGCGCAAGCCCACGTCGTTATTGACGAGCCGACGCTCGAAAAGGGTTTCACCGTCATCGGCGGTGTCGTAAAGAACATTTCCGATCGCGAATTATCAAGCGTTTCGGTGATTGTTGAGTTAAAACGCCGCAAAGACGGCGGCATCGAGCAGGAAGCGCTGCCCGTCAATCCGGCTGTGCTGCAACCACATCAGGAAGGCGTTTACTCGATGAAAGCGGCGGCCCAGGATTTCGGATCAATCCGTCTCGCCGGCGTGAAGGCGGATCCGCAGTCAACGCAGATCGTCTTCACCTCAGCGCAAGGCAAGAAGCGCGCGCCTGAACGGCTCGAGCCACGAACGGTCGTCGTGAAGCGCTCCGGAAAACCCGGCGAGTTCATCAACACACCCGACAACCCCGGCCGCCTTCCGTAGCCAAATTCATCATTGCGCTGAGGTTTTTGTTTAAGGGTCGGCGTGCCGATGGTTAAGGTGAATTCTCAATTTGGCGGGCATGCAACGCGGCACTACGCGAAATCGTCACAGTACCTGGACGATGAATAACACGCTGAAATTCACCAGTCTAATCTGCGCACTGCTCATCTTTCCGGCATTTGCCTCCGCGCAAACGCGTCCGATGCCGCCCTCGGAAATGGATCCATCCACCACGCGCGAGCGGCCGATGACTGAGATGGAAGCAGAAATGAAAGCCAAACTGGCGATCAAGTACGCTGAAAAAGGCTACCAGGAGAACCTCGATCGCGCGAAAGAGATCGCACAAATCGGGAAAGAGCTCAAATCCGCGGTCACCGGCAAGGCGCTTCTAAATTCCGATTCGCAGAAGAAGATCGAGCGTCTCGAAAAGCTCACCCGAAAAATCAGAAGCGAGGCCGGCGGCGGCGATCAGGAAGTCGATCTCCACGATCGTCCGACTGACGTCCCCTCAACAGTCACGCGCATTGCCGAAGCGGCTGAGACGCTATCGAAAGACGTTCAAAACACGCCGCGCCAGGTTGTGTCGACATCCGTCATCGAAAACGCTAATGTTTTACTTGAGCTGATAAAGATCGTCCGCACGTTCGCTCGATAGCCTTAGCACATGACAAAAACTCGCGTCCTGTCCCTGTTCGCCATCCTGTTCGTCAGTGCGTTCGTCGCCTTCGCACAGGACGACGACGATGTGGTCCGCGTCAACACCGACCTCGTCGTGCTGAACCTGACCGTGACCGATAAAGCCGGGCACTACGTGAAGGCGCTCAAGCTTTCCGACTTCAAGATATATGAAGACGGAGTCGAGATCGCGCCGAACTCGATCGTGAGCTTCTCGCTCCAGGAAGCGCCGTACGCCGCAGTCGTACTGCTGGATAGTTCCGGAAGCATGGAGGCGCGCTTCTCTCTTGCACGCTCGGCGGCGATCAGGTTTCTCGACGGCTTGCGTCCGGAAGATGTCGCGGCAGTTTATCGGTTCGATTCGAAGGTTGAGCGCGTGCAGGAGTTTTCGGGTGGTCGCGATCTCGCGCCGATGGCTTACGCAATTCGCGCCAAGGGAATGACGACGCTCAATGATGCGATCGTCGAAGCGGCGAATACGCTGGCAACGCGCACGGAGCAGCGCAAGGCGATTGTCATCCTGTCCGACGGCATGGATACCTACAGTAAAGCAACGAGCGACAAAGCCCTCGAGAGTGCGCTCGCGGTTGGGGCGAGTATCTTCGCGGTTGATATGTCGCAGATTGAGATGGTTGGATCTGCGAAGCAGCAGGCGGCCGCGTCGCTGAGGAGCTTTGCTGAAAAGACGGGCGGGCGGTTCGTCGCGACTCCCGGCGGCCCGGCGCTGCGCGAAGCATTCAGCGGTATCGCCGACGAACTCGGTCACCAGTACACCGTTTCCTATCGTCCGACAAATCAGAAGCGAGACGGCAAGTGGCGCACACTCGAAGTTAAAGTACAACGTGAAGACCTCATGGTCCGCACCCGCAAAGGCTATCGCGCTCCGAAGAAGTGATCATTGGTCATATGTCATTTGACATTTGTCATTTCTCATTTTTTTAGGCTCCACAATCCAGCGCCGCCGCGCGGCAGCGACAAATGTCAAATGATATATGACCAATGTTCCGACCAACGTTCGGAGCAATAACTCAGCGGCTGGTTTTCGTGAGCGACTTTTCGCGGTGACGCTCGAAGGCGAGATCGATGAGCGTTTCGAGCAAGCGAGGGAATGGCATTCCCGAGGCGGCCCACATCTTCGGATAACCCGACACCTCAGTCAGCCCCGGCATCGTATTCAATTCATTAATCACCAGTTCACTGCCGTCGCGTGTCAGAAAGAAGTCGACGCGAGCGAGTCCCGCTCCATCAATCGACTGAAACGCGCGAATGGCCATCCGCTGGATCTTCGTCGTAATCGCCTTCGACACAGGCGCCGGAACGACAAAACTCACGCGACCCGTGCTCGTGTACTTCTCAGTGTAATCAAGAAATCGCGCCGCTTCGTCCAACACAACATACTCGCCGGGCAGACTCGCCTGCGGTTCATCATTTCCCAGCACGGCGCATTCGATCTCGCGCGCGACTACCTCTTCCTCGATGATGATCTTTCGATCGTATTGGGCAGCCAGATCGATCGCGTCGCTCAGCGACTTTCTGTCCTTAGCGCGCGAAACGCCAACCGACGATCCGAGGTTCGCAGGTTTCACAAAACACGGCAGACCAAGCTCAGACGTTACCTTACGTAAAACTTTAGCTGGATCGCTGCGCCACTGAGACCTGAGAAACCAGATGTACTTGCAGATCGGCAACCCCGCCTGGACGAAAAGCGACTTCATCGCGACTTTGTCCATGCCGCACGCGGACGCCAGCACGCCGCAACCGACGTACGGCACGTCAGCCATCTCAAGTAATCCTTGAAGTGTTCCGTCTTCGCCGTACGTTCCGTGAAGCGCCGGAAACACGACGTCGAGTTTCTCCGCGACGAGTGATCGGGAGTCCGAGTCGAGTGAGATAAGGCCCTTGTGCGAGGGATCGCCGACGATGGCGACGTCTCCTTTCGCAGGACCATTCGCCGAGACCAACTCATGAACAGCGGCAGGAAGCAGTTGCGCCGACTGCAACGGAGCGAGCCACTTCCCTTCTTCGGTGATCGCGATCGGAACTACTTCAAACCTACGCTTGTCGATAC
>DASURS010000230.1:0-11932 GCA_036279935.1 Pyrinomonadaceae bacterium | reverse complement strand
CATGCCGCTCCAGCCGGTCGCGCTGTCGATTTGGTATCGAGTGTTCGGGTTCAGTGTGTTTTCAACGCGCAGTCTTTCGATCGTTTGGGGACTGGTCGCGCTGGTGTCGTGGTTCATCATCGTGCGATCGCTATTCAAACGAACGTGGCTGGCGTTCCTTGTCCTGGCGCTACTTGCGTGTGACTACATTTTCATCGTCTGCTCCGCGTCCGGCCGGATGGACATAATGAGCGCTACTCTCGGCTTTGCGGGATTCGCCAGTTATTTAGCGTTGCGAGAACGCCGGCTGATATGGGCCATTCTGGTCAGTCAGAGTTTGATCGTGATGAGCGGGCTCACGCATCCGATGGGCATTCTGCCGTTTTTCGGGTTGCTCTTTCTGTCGCTTTATTTCGACCGCAAGCGCATCGGGTTAAAGCACGTGGCGGTCGCGTTGATACCGTACGTCGTCGGTGGAGCGGCGTGGGGGTCGTACATTCTTCAGGATCCATCGAGCTTTTACAGCCAGTTCTTCGCGAACGCGACGATGGGCGGCGACGAGAATACGGGCAGCCGGTTCGTGGGACTGTTCTCGCCGTTCAAGGGTCTGAAACTCGAGCTGTCACAGCGATACCTCGCCAACTTCGGATTTGGACGACGTGACACGACCTCCAGTCACATCAAGATTCTGTTTCTGGTGCTGTACGCGGTTGGAGTATTGGGCAGTCTTCTCATTCGCGAAATTCGACGCACTGCGAATTACACAGTTCTGCTTGCGATGACGTTGATCTACTTTATCGGATTGACGGTTATCGACTCGCAGAAGAACTACTATTACCTGGTCCATATCGTCCCGTTTTACCTGACGATGTGTGCGCTGTTCATCGCCTGGTGCTGGGCGCGGCCGAAATTGATCGGGAAAGTCGCGGCCGTGGCGTTGAGCGCGATCGGGTTAGTGGAAATCGCGGGACTGGCCTACCGGATCAGACGAGACAATTATCGAAACAGTTATCAGCCGGCAGTCGCCTTTCTCAAACAGAATGCCACTGCGCAGTCGTCGATAGCAACGAATCCCGGAGTGGCTTTCGGACTTGGCTTCCCGGAAAACGTCTTTCACGATCCGCTCTTCGGCTACAACACTAAAAGGAAATTCGATTACATCGTCGTCGACCCTGAAACTGCGTACGCGATCGACCGAAGCCAGGAGCGTGATGCTTTGGGTAAAGCAATGCATGACTACACGATGCAGCTCTTAGCGAACGAATATAGTCTCGTCTACGATCACGGCAATTACGCGATCTATGCGCGCAAGTCTTTGCCGAACTGACCTCCGTCTTCGTCAAAATGAGGCTTTGCACACAAAGACGATTATCCTTCCGCAAAGACGCTAAGGCGCAAAGCGCTATCGCCTTGTCGAAGGATTTCTTTGCGCCTTAGCGCCTTTGCGGGAGAATTCTTTCTTAACCGGACCCACACCGGAATCCTCCGCTTCCGTCAAAGTGACCGAAAAACATTAATCTTGACAAAGAATGTTCAAAACGGTGTAATACAAAGCGCTTCCCCCGTCGTGCGGAGGGCAAGAGCTCTTTCAAGGTGATTGCTCCGATAAAGGCAAACCTGTCGCGAGGCAGGGACGCAAAGCCGTTGAGTCTGGGACCCGAACTGACCAGATAGTCTGGTTGCCGAAGGCGATCGAAGACAGCCGTTAACGATCGCCCCTCTGTGTGTCGAAGGTGGCGACGGCTCGCGTTCCCAAGGGTGCTTACCCGATGGCGAGTCTTATCGTTCAGCAGCTGCAACTCCGAGATTTACAGCAAGCCCCATTGCTGCTCGCCACTCGGGTCTTCCTTCAACCTTCATTTATTAATTAGCTAATCAGTCTGTTCGTTCCCCGATCGTGATCGACCGTCTGCGCTGATCAAGCCTGCGTTGACTCGACAACGGACTGATACCTCTGTCTGCATTCATCTGCATCACCCGCACGAAACACGGAAGCCATACACCAATGGACGACGGTTAGGGTCGTCCCATTCAGCGGAGGGTTCCCCAATGTGTCATGGCGTTCGAATCAGCAGGTCGTTACTTCGATTTTCTATCTCGTGCTTCGTCTTTCTATTCGCAATATCTTTCGCGTCTACTACCAGGGGGGCAACGATAACCGTACCAGTCGGGGGCAGTCTGCAGAGCGCAGTCAACGCGGCTCAACCAGGCGACACGATCATTCTTCAGGCCGGCGCAGTGTACATGGGGCCAATTTGGCTGCCGGCTAAGTCGGGAACGAGCTACATCACGATTCAAAGTTCGAGGTTGTCAGAGTTGCCCGAGGGTGTGCGCGTCACGCCGGCACAAAAATCACTGTTGGCGAGCGTGCAGTCGGACATTCCGGGCGAGGCCGTCATCATGACGCAGCCTGGAGCGCATCACTACAAATTCATCGGGCTCGAGTTCTCAACCGCGAACGCGGGTGTAATAGTTTACGACATCATCAGATTCGGAGAGTCTGCTCAAACTACTTACGAAGCGGTGCCGCATCACCTCGTTATCGATCGTAGCTACATCCACGGTTTCCCAACTCAGGAAGTGCAGCGCGGCGTATCGATGAACAGTGCCAGCACGGATATTCTGAACTCCTACATCTCCGACATTCATGGTCGAGGTTACGACACGCAGGCGATTTGCGGTTGGAACGGGCCGGGACCGTTTACGATCATCAACAACTATCTCGAGGCAGCAGGCGAGAACGTTATGTTTGGCGGTTCGCCCGCAGCGCTTCCTAATCTGGTTCCGACCGGTATCATCGTTAGAAACAACTATTTCTTCAAGCCACTTTCCTGGTATGTCAACGATCCGTCGTATGCAGGGATCCACTGGAGCGTTAAGAATCTGTTCGAACTGAAAAACGCTCGCCAGGTCGTGGTTGAAGGCAATGTTTTTGAAAACAACTGGACCGACGCGCAGGCTGGAAGATCGATTGTATTCACCCCACGTCCGAGTGATTCCGGCCCCGCGACCATAATTGAAGACGTTCAGTTTGTTAACAACATCATCCGCAACGTCGGTTCCGGAGTGCTTCTGCTCGGCAGGGACGAGCCCCCGGCGCCAACCGACACACGCCTTCGCCGCGTGCGGATCGCCAACAACCTGTTTGAAAACATCAACGGTCCACGCTTCGGCAGCAACGGCGCCTTCCTCACGGTAATCAACGGTACCGAGGACGTGACGATCGAACACAACACCGCAATTCAGACCGGCAACATTATCATTGCCGACTACGCGCCAAACTCCGGATTTATTTACAGGGACAACATTACGCGCCATAACCTCTACGGTGTTATCGGTAGCGGCCACAGCATAGGAAACGACTCGCTCTCGTATTACTTCCCGGGTAGCGTTTTTACCGTCAACGTGATCGCAAAGGAAGTCGACGCGCCGTGGAACGTCGATTTGATATATCCGGCGGGTAACTTCGCGCCTGCGAGCCTCGACGCGGTCGGGTTTGTAGACTGGAAGAACGGCAATTATCGATTGTCGTCTTCGTCGCCGTATAAAGGCGCGGGTACGAACGGCAGTGATCTCGGTTGCGATATCGACGCGATGATGGCGGCTATAAACGGCACCTCGGCGCCGACGCAAACACCGTCACCGACGCCGACGCCGAGTCCGACACCATTGGCGACAGTAACCCCAACGCCAACACCAACACCAACTCCGACACCTACACCAACGCCGACCCCAACGCCGGTACCGCTGACTGTCAGCATCAGCAGCCCGACGAACAACTCGACGTACAGCCTGGGCAGCACCGTCAGTGTTGCCGCAACGGCGGCTGACACGGGTGGCAGTATTACCAATGTCGAGTTCTATGCGGGCTCGCAACTAATCGGGACCTCAACGGCCAAGCCGTATGCGGCCACGTGGAGCAACATGGTGGCGGGAACTTATTACCTGACAGCAAAGGCCAACGACAGCGTCGGTCTATCCGTTACCTCGAGCCCGATCAAGGTCAGAATCAGCAAGGCTCTCAAGAGTGTTCGCACCAACAGGACGAACGCGACTCAGTTGACCAACGCGGGTTCGTTCTCAACCTCCGGCAATAACCTGCAGACTAGTTCTGCACTCGATGCGTTCGTTTCGGATCTGGAACAGACCTACAACGATTTCGCCGCCGAACGTAATTTCTTCGCGTCTGCTGAACAGATCGAGCGTTATTTGTTTGCGGCCTTGTTCCTGGCGCAATCCAGTGATGCGCTGGCGAAAGAATCAAAGACTTCGGCGGGAGTTATGGACCGTCTGGACAAGATCGACGCATACCTGGGTTTCTGTGAGGACTTGATGGTGAGCGATACGATCTCGCAGCAGTCGTTGACGAACGGCGATCAGGCCAACGCACATGCGGACCTGTTGATAGCGCAGACGAGCACGAGTCCGTTGTTCGCGAGCGGCTTCATGGTGTCGGCAAACGCAGCGGCGAAAGTACTGACGACGTCAATCACTCCGTTTGGGACTCAAACGGCGTCAGCTCCGAACGGCTCGCCTCTGTTTGAGCTCGCCGGTATTACCGTCAGCGTGAATGGTCGTGCGGCTGCACTGCTGATGGTGTCGCCGACGCAGATCAACTTCACGGTGCCGAGTGGAACGTCCGGTGGTCTGGCTGAGGTTCTGGTTACGTCGCGAGAGGGTTACATCACGCACGGCACGGCTGCGGTGACCGGCTTGAACCCGACAATCTTCGGATTGACCGGCGATGCAAGCGGCCTGGCGGGAGCCGTTCTCGACGCAGTTAATTTCCATTCAGGAACCTTCCCGGTAACAGCCGATGGTTTGTTCATGCAGGATACTCGCACTCGGCTGACGATCCTGACGTCAGGTATCAGCACTGGAGTTCCGAATACCGACAGCGGTAACGACGTGTTGCTTGGCAATGGTCAGGTCATCGCGAACCTCGCCGAGTCAGTGACTGTTGAGGCACGCGCGAGCGACGGCAGAGTGTTTATGTTGCCGGTTGAATTCGCGGGCGCTCAGGGTGCTTTGGCGGGCCTGGACCAGGTCAACGTCGTCGTCGCGCCTGAACTACGCGGCGCAGGGTCCGTGCAGTTGACTCTCGTCATAAACGGCGTGAGGAGCAATACGATGACGATTACGCTTCAGTAAGTTTGAAGCCACGGCTTCGATTAAAGGGTGACTCCCGTGTGGGGTCACCCTTTTTGTTTAGCAAATTTTCAAGATAGACCGTCGGTCGCGTCTTTAGTGATAATGCTCGAATGAACCGCCACAACGCAGGAGAGCTTATGAGACGAGTGATACTGGTCTTTGTCGTTCTTTTTGTCCTTCACGGTACGCTCGTCGCCCAGGACATCACTCGTTTGCGAAAGATCGGTCCGGTCGCGAGCTACACCCGCACCAGCAAAGGTCTGTTGCTCAATTGTCAGGACAACTCTCAGGTTCAGATCACGGTGCTCGCGCATGACGTTGTTCGGATCCGCGCGTCCTTCGCAAAACCGCTTCCGTCGCGGGACCACTCGTGGGCGCTTACGCAAGTGCGTTGGGCTGATGTGCCCCAGACGGTCGCCGAAACAGCGAACGAGATCACACTTTCGACGGATGAGCTGAAGGTCGTAATTCACCGGTCGCCTTTGTTGATCGACTTTCGTGATCGCAATGGGCAGTTGCTTAACTCCGATCAGCAGCCGATGGCGTACGACGCCGACGGAACGCTGAACAGCATGTTGTTTGATCCGAGCGCCGGCATGTTTGTAGCTGCCTCGAAGAAGCTTGGCTTCGATGAGCATTTCTACGGGCTTGGAGAGAAGGCCGCTCGTCTCGATAAACGTCGCGAAAGGTTCGTCAACTGGAATTCAGATACGCCGGGTTACAAGGAAGGGACCGATCCGATATATCAAACGATCCCTTTTTATATCGGATTACAACGCGGCGTCGCCTACGGCATCTTCTTCGACAACAGCTATCGCAGCTACTTCGATTTCGGCCGTACGTCTCAGCAGCGCGCGTGGTTCGGCGCCGAGGGCGGCGAGATGAACTACTACTTTTTCTACGGTCCCTCGATCCAGAAAATTCTCGGCCGCTATGCGCAGTTGACTGGTTATATGCCGCTGCCGCCGATTTGGGCGCTGGGCAATCAACAGAGCCGTTGGAGTTATTACCCTGACACGATGGTCGAAGAAGTCGTGCGGCAATACCGCGAGCGCGATTTACCGCTCGACGTCGTGCATCTCGACATCGATTACATGCAGGGTTATCGCGTTTTTACTTTTGATACGAGTCGCTTTCCCAATCCCCAAGCGCTCTCTGAAAAGCTGGGCCGGCAAGGCGTGAAACTCGTCACCATCGTCGATCCCGGAGTCAAGCATCAGCGGGCTGCGCCGGATGCTCGTTTTAACAGCAATGCGTCGAAACCGGAGCTCGAGTCGCAGGAACAACGTTATTACGTGTTCGAGGAAGGCCTGTCGATGGGCAACTTTCAGAAACGTAAGAACGGCGAACTGTTCGTTCCGCGAGTTTGGCCCGGCGACAGTGTGTTTGTTGATTACACTTTGCCTGTTGCGCGCACATGGTGGGGCGATCTGCATCGAGCTTATGTCGACAATGGCATTGCCGGAATCTGGACCGACATGAATGAGCCGGCTGATTTTGTCGATCAGACCGGCAAGAATCAGATGGACGTCGTGAGTTACGACGAAGGGCAGTACACGACGCACGCGAAGAACCGAAACGTCTTTGCGCTGTTGATGGCACGCGCAACTTACGAAGGACTGGCGCGTTTACAACCGAACAAGAGACCGTATGTGATCACGCGTGCGGGCTACGCTGGTATTCAGCGCTATTCGACGATGTGGACGGGCGATACGAACAGCACATGGGAAGGTCTGGCGTTGAGCGTTCCGATGTACGCGACACTCGGACTTTCAGGTCAGCCGTTTGTCGGCGGCGACGTCGGCGGCTTCATAGGCAGAGGGAATGGCGAACTACTCGTACGCAGTTACCAGGTGAGTTTTCTCGCGCCGTTCTGCCGCAATCACAAGACCAACGATGGATACGATCAGGAGCCGTGGCGCTTCGGACAGTATTACGAAGACATAATCAGGAAGTATCTCAAGCTCAGGTATCGCTTGCTTCCGTACCTCTACACTGCGCTCGAGGAGGCGCATCGCACCGGCGTTCCGGTGTTTCGGCCGCTGCTGCTGAATTATCAGGACGACGTGAATACTTACAACATCGACGACGAGTTTATGATTGGCAGCGATATTCTCATTGCGCCGGTGACCAGGCCTGATGTGACGGGACGCATGGTCTATTTGCCGCGCGGCGTTTGGTACGACTACTGGACCGGCAACAACCGCGAAGGCGGCAGGATGTACTGGGTTGAGGCTCCGCTGTCGACCGTCCCGATGTTTGTAAGAGGCGGAGCGATCATTCCGCACGGACCTGAAATGAAGTTTACTGGCGAGAAGCCGGTGTCGCCTTTGTACTTTGGCATCTATCCCGACGAGAAGGGCTCGGCTTCCACAACGCTTTATGAAGACGATGGCCTTACGCCTGATTACACTCGCGGTGTATTTCGCCGCACGACTATCACCGTTAAGCGTTCCGGCCGCCGATATTTGATCGATATCGGTCAACCGGTTGGTTCCTACCGTCCGCCGCCGAGGACGTTCGAATTTCAAATAAGACCCTTCGATCCGCTGGACCGACACGTCCTGTCGTTCCGCGATCGCGGCGTCGCCGAGCATGTGGAGATTAAGTGACGTCGCGCTCCTTTTGACCGCTTTGCACAAGAAGTTCGTCCGAGGTGGAGATCTTCTCCCGCAAAGGCGCGAAGGCGCAAAGAAATACTTCAAAAAAGCGGTAGCGCTTTGCGCCTTTGCGTCTTTGCGGGAAGGATGATGGTCTTTTTGTGTAAAGCCCCTTTTGACGGTGAAAATACGCGTTCCTCTTTAGAGCGTATCGGGAGGAAGCGACTATGTTCGGCTCGACAACCAGGCGTTTTATTGGTGTCCTACTCTCGATTCTCGTTTGGACCTCAGTCACTTCCGCACAGCAAAAGCCTGATCCCACGCCCCAGGATGTCACGCGGCAGCTTAACGTTGCGCTTAACACAGGCGACGTGCAGAAGTTCGCATCGCTCGTCGATCTCGTAGGTGCGAAGCAACGGGACGAGTTGCTGCTGTACGCGGTGAGCCGCGACACGGAGCCGGCGTTTGAAATCGTTCGTCTCCTGCTCGACAAGGGCGCCAACGTCAATCAGCCAAGCCGGTACAAGACGGCGCTGATGCACGCGGCCAGTGGAGGGTATGTCAAACTGGTTCAACTGTTCCTCGCGAAAGGCGCCGAGGTGAACGTCCAGACGGATGAAGGTACCCCGCTGATGATGGCCGTAGTGACTGGTCGAGCCGATATCGTGAAACTGCTGCTTGCCGCCGGAGCGGACGTCAAAGCCGTACACCGGACAGGAGACCAGTCTCTGATGATGGCGGCGAGACAGCGCAGCTATCGAACTCCCGCGGCTGAACCTGGCATTGAGATTCTGCAGCTGCTCTTAGCGAATGGGGCCGACGTTAATGCGAAAGGGCAGTTCGGTCGCACTGCACTGATGCAGGCGAATACTGCGGCGAAAGTGAAGTTGCTGGTAAACAAAGGTGCGGATGTTCAAGCGAGTGATGAGCAAGGCGAAACGGCGTTGATGAAAGCGGCGCCAAGAGGCGACGCCGCAGTTGTCACTGCTCTGCTTGAGAGCGGTGCAGCGGTTAATGCGAGGGACGACGAAGGTGCAACGGCGTTGCTGCATGCGCTCAGTCGCGAACACTACGGATACTACGATCAGGACGTGAAAACGCTGCCGCAACGTCGTCTCGAAGTCGCGCAGCTTATCTTGCGCGCGCCGAACGTCGACGTGAATGCGCAGGACCGCAATGGTGAGACGGCTTTGATGCGCGCCGTCAGACTTGAAAGTGTCGCGACGATCAAATCGCTGCTCGCCAGGGGCGCCGATCCAAACCGCAGCGATCGCTTTGGCGACACAGCGTGGATTCTTGCCTACGCCGGCGAGAATGCGGAAATGAAGAAGCTGCTGCCGCCGAGTTCGTCGCGGCGTCAACCATCGAACGTGCTCAACGCTTTCCTGCGTGCAGCGATTGCGATGAAGGATGAAGCGACGGTGAAAGAGTTGCTGAAGCAAGGCGGTGATCCTAATTACGAATACGCCATTGACTACGCTCATCCAACGATTAAGCGGCCCATCCTGATACTCGCCGCAAGCACGGACAATGCGGGCATCGTTCAGATGTTGCTCGACAAAGGCGCGAACGTGAACGCGAAGGGATTGCTCACCGGCAGCGAGAGTGGCCTGCGCTACGGCACCGCCCTCGACGCCGCCCACACCCCCGAAGTCCTCGCCCTGCTGAAAAAAGCCACACACTGAGTAGTCGAACATCGCGTGTGCATTGGATTGAATAAGCCGGTGTGCTAACTACTCGTAGATTTTCGTACTGGTTCAGTTTGCATCAGAACCTCAGCAAGAACAGGTCAGGAAGGGGGCAAGCAGAGCGCGCCCCCGCAGCATTCGAGACCCAAAGAGCGGGGGCGCACTTCGTTTGCCCCCTTCCTGACCTGTTCTTTAGTTGAGGGATTATGAAAGTGAACCATTCCCGAGATTTTGGTTCTGTGTTTTTTGTAGTTCTGTTGACACAAGATTTCGAGCTTGAAGTTCAGTAAGTAACCAACCGACTAAACTCGTATGAAGGCCCAACGCTGGGCACTGCTCAGTTAACTGAGTGCTTCATTTTTGACCTGGCTTTCGGGCACAGAATAAAATCGACCTATGAATTGGCGGGAAAACATTATCACCGACACTGCCGGAATACGGAACCTGCTCGATGAGACAAGGACCATCGCCGTGCTCGGCATCAAGACTGAGGCACAAGGCGGGCAACCGGCGTTCTATGTCCCGAAGTATCTACAGAACGCGGGATTTCACGTCATTCCCGTGCCTGTTTACTATCCGGAAGTAAAACAGATACTGGGCCAGGACGTCTTTCGCCGGCTCGCTGACATTCCCATCGACGTCGATCTCGTAAACGTCTTTCGACTGTCGCACGATATCCCGCCGCACGTCGAAGATATTCTCGCGAAGAAGCCGAAGGCAGTTTGGCTGCAATCCGGAATTCGCAACGATGCGGTCGCCGAAACACTCGCGCAAGCCGGAATCAAAGTCGTCCAGGATCTTTGCATCATGGTAGAGCATCGGCATCTTCGTAAATAGCTTTAGACACGGCGCCTGACGGCTTTGCACAAAAAATCAACATTCCCGCAAAGGCGCAAAGCGCTACCGCGTTTTTGAAGGATTTCTTTGCGCCTTTGCGCCTTTGCGGGAGAAGATCTCCGCCTCAGACGAACTTTTTGTGCACAGGGTCAACAGGGGCGCCCGACCCGGAAAGATTCTTACCGCTGCGGCAAGCGGCGAATGCGGGCGGCCCAGCCTCCGCCGCGCGCCAGCTTGATCGACAGTCGCGCTTTATTCTCGACGACGCTCTTCACCCGTTTGTAATCAATGCCGATGCGGTCGGCGTTGATTCCATCCTTGTATTCGTCGAGCTCGTATCGTCCGGCGGGAAGAAATGAAAGGTTGAGCTGGAGGTCGCGACTGGTCCAATCAGTCATCGCGCCGACGTACCAATCCTGATTATGGCGGCGTGCGATAACGACGTAGTCTCCCATCTTCGCGTCAAGGACCCTCGTCTCGTCCCAAACGGTAGGAACAGGTCCCAGGAACTCCATGATCTCGGGCTCGCGCAGATAGTGAGACGGACTGTCGGCCAACATCTGCAAAGGGCTCTCATAGACCACGTACATCGCCAGTTGATGACATCGAGTGCCCAGGCTCATCGGTCGTTCGAAGATGGCCGCGAAGTTTCGCTCATTGCCGCTGTTGACCATTGCGCCGGGCGTATAATCCATCGGCCCGATGAGCATGCGCGTAAACGGCAACGTGACGTTATGTTCAGGGTTCGCGTACTTGCTCCACTTGGTTTGTTCCAGTCCGCGCACTCCTTCGTTTGAAAGCAGGTTGGGCCAGGTGCGAGTCATGGTGGCGGCCCTGATTCCGCCGTGAAAATCGACGAGCATCTTACGTTTCGCAGCTTCGCGACAGACTCTTTCGTAGAAGTCCATCACCTTCTGGTCGTCGCGCTGCATGAAGTCGACCTTCAGCCCTTTAACTCCCCACTTCGTGAACTGCTCGAACGCCGGCTCGAATTGATCGTCCAGTGTCTTCCAAACCACCCACAGAATGATCCCGACGTTCTTCTGTTTGCCGTAAGCGACCAGCTCCTCGATATTCATTTCTGGCACGACCTGGAGCAGGTTGCCGAGTTTGTACCAGCCTTCGTCGAGGATGATGTATTCGAGCCCGTACTTGGAAGCGAAGTCGATGTAGTACTTATAGGTCGCGGTATTGATGCCTGATTTGAAGTCGACGCCGTCGATGTTGTTGGCGTTGTACCAGTCCCAGGCGACTTTTCCCGGCTTGATCCAGCTTGTGTCGGCGACCTCAGTCGGGCGGGCCAGCAGGTAGACCAACTGGTTCGTGATCAGCTCGGCGTCGTTCTCTGCCACTCCGATGATGCGCCACGGAAACGTGCGCGTGCCTTTCGTCTCGGCGATGTAATCCGCCGTGCTGGTGACGCTGAAATTACGATCCTGTTTGAGCTCTTCTGTTAACGGGTACGCAGGAAATGTCGCAGAGAGCGTGTTGTTGCTGCTGCCGCGAAACCACAGCCCGGGATAGTTCTCGACGTCAGCATCAGCGAGCATCAGTTTCGCGCGGCCGCCTGCGTTGACGATTACGGGAATGCTGGCGAGAGTGTTTTGCGCGATGTCCTTCATCGGCAGGTAAAGAAACTCTCTCTCGTTGTGAGAAAAGAACCCGTCTTCCTTTGGG
>DASURS010000229.1:0-19325 GCA_036279935.1 Pyrinomonadaceae bacterium | reverse complement strand
CCATCAGGAGTTACCTCCTGATGTCCGCGCATCGTCACGATCGAGACCGCCAACAACATCAGTCACCGATCGCAAATCATAAGAAGAAAATTTTCGCTTGCGTAAACTCCCAGATGGGAGTAGCATGCGTTCGCTTACGATTTCCGCCGCGAGTAGTATGACTCTTACATTCTCGCCGGCGATGCTCATCACTCGTTATTGTGGGAGCTGGAGCTGCGCATAGCCCGTGGCCTGATTATCAAAGACGAGTGCATCGTAAAGCTTAATTGCAAAATCGTAAATAGAAATCTCGACGTGAGTGGACCTGGTGGGGGGCCAGGTCGAGTCCGCGGAAGCCTCGCCGAGGCGCTTCTGCGGACTCGGGGGGACTCGATTGTCCAATGAATATCGACGACCTCATCGAACGCGATCCGAAACGCGCCGGCAGCGTTTTCGTCTTTTCCGGAACGCACATCCCGGTCGAGTTTCTGTTCGAATTTCTTGACGACAACCAGACAATGGAGACTTTCCTGGACCACTATCCGGCAGTCAGCCGCGATCACGCGCGCGCCGTGCTCGGCGCTTCCAGGGACCTGTTGCTGACCGCGCAAGGTTGATCCAACGAATGTGGCCTTGGGTGAGGGGCCACACTGAGTCCGCGGAAGCAGGCCTACGCCCAGATGCTTCCGCGGACTCTCACTTCATTTGTCTCCCGCACGACAAACCTGTTAGCTTGCCTTCGAAATGCAACCGCCAACTTTCGAAGACATCGTCGCAGCGCGGCAGTTCATCTCGCCGTATCTTCCAAAGACGCCCGTCGTTCGCATCAACAAGATCTCCGAAACGCTCGGCTGCGACTATTACGCGAAACTCGAAAACCTACAGCCCGTCGGCGCATTCAAAGTCCGCGGCGGCGTAAACCTCGTCGGCACTCTCGAAGACGGCGACGCAACTCTCGTCACTGCTTCGACCGGCAATCACGGCCAGTCGATCGCATACGCCGGAAGACTCTTCAACAAGCGCGTCATCATCTACGCCCCTGCCGAAAACGTGAACGAGATGAAGATGCAGGCGATGCGCGATCTCGGCGCCGAAGTCCGCCTCTACGGCCGCGACTTCGACGAAGCGCGCGTCGAGACTGAGCGCGTGGCGCGTGAAGAAGGTTTTCGTTACGTCCACTCGGCGAACGAGCCGGCGCTCATTGCCGGTGTCGGTACGATGGCACTCGAAATATTCGAAGATCTCGCGAACGTCGACGTCATCATCGCTCCGGCAGGCGGCGGCAGTTGCGCGTCGGGCAACTGCATCGTCGCCAGGCATCTGAATCCGAAAACGCGCGTCATCGCCGTGCAATCGGACGCGGCCCCGGCGATGTGGCACGCGTGGCGCAATCGCAATCTCGATCCGTATCCGACGATGAAGACAGAACACGAAGGCCTCGCCACTCGCACGCCTTTCGAGCTCACGAACAGGGTCCTCTGGTCGCTCCTCGACGACTTTGTTTTGGTCAGCGACGAAGAGATAAATCGAGCGATTGGTTTACTTGCGCGTCACGGCAAGCAGGTCGCGGAAGGGGCGGGTGCTGCTTCGCTCGCGGCGGCCATCAAGATGGGCGAACAACTACGCGGTAAGGTAGTAGTTGGAATCGTCTCCGGCGGTAACATCCCACCCGCCCGATTCGCTGAAATAATTTGTTGACTTACCCGCATTTTCGGCTGTAAAAGAGAGCCCTCGCAAAGCGTCGCTAACCAGCTGGACATTTTCCCCCGGCCGCCAAAAGCCCCCGCTGACTGTTAGAGACACAACTCTTTACTAGCTCAAAAGGAGAACGAAAATCGTGAGAATTAGAACGTGGCTAATTGTCCTTACCGTCCTCGCGTTTGTAATCAGTGGGTCTCTTCTGATACCGGCGCTGGCAGATGGCGGCGCCAATCATCGAGTTCGCAACCAGCACCTCGGAGTTTCCGGCGGCAACGTCAACGACCGCAGCAGATCGTTCTGCTGCAGCGGCACGCTTGGAGCCCTCGTCACCGACGGTACGACGAATTACATTCTCAGCAACGCTCACGTCCTCGGACGCAGCGGTCAGGCCGTCGCGGGCGAAGATGTTTCTCAGCCGGGGCTGATCGATAACAACTGTGCCATCCCGACCATCGTCGGCGATTTCACGGCTGCGGCGCCTTTGGGCGGCTCGAACGTCGACGCGGCGATCGCGCAACTGCGAACTGGAACGATGGACTCCACCGGGTTTATCGAAGACATCGGCGTCCCGACCCGAAGCGTCGTTGCGCCGGCGGTCGGCATGTCAGTAGCAAAGAGCGGACGCACCACTGGCTTCACAACCGGCAGCGTCTCTTCGATCAATACGAGCGTCAGCGTTCAGTATCAACAGGGATGTGGCGGCGGGAAGAAGTTTACGGTCAGCTACACGGGTCAGATCGTGATTGGCCCAGGCTCGTTCAGCGCGGGCGGCGACTCGGGCTCGTTGATCGTCACCAACAACTCGTCTCATAACCCTGTCGGCTTGTTGTTCGCGGGCAGCAGCAGTTCAACCATCGCGAACCCGGCGGGCCTCGTTTTGACGAGACTGAGCACGGCCCTCGGCCGCTCGTTGACGTTTGTCGGCTCTGGAACCGCCAGCCCGACGACGCTATCCGCAACCGGCGACGTGGCGCCTTTCATTCGTGGACCGAGAGGACTGATGCAACAACTACCTGACCAGGCTGCTGATCGCGCGTCGGCAGTGTTGGAACTGTATCGCGCTAGCTTGATGGGTACACCGGGCGTGATCGGCGCGGGCGTCGGCGCGACGGCGGAAGACGAAACCGAGCCGGCGATCGTCATCTACGTCGACCGGACTGCCCCAGGACGGCCGCAGTTTGCGCCGGCATTGGACGGCATCGCGGTCAGAGTCGTGGTGACTGATCCGTTCGTTGCTTTCTAAGCAATCCGCGTAAGGCAAATGAGATCCGTGTTTCTCTTGTCGAGAGACACGGGTCTCATGGTAGTGGGTCAGTTTGAATTGAGAACCTCCCGCAAAGGCGCAAAGCCGCAAAGAAACCAGCGATTTTGTTGTGTTCTCTTGGCGTCTTTGCGCCTTTGCGGGAGAATTCTTTCTTAAACTGACTCACTACCGGGTCTCATTGTTTTTTGGTCAGGTAACTGCGATGGACCCAGGCGCCGTCGTACTCCATGTCGCGAGTCTCGAAGAAAAGACTGTCTTCAATCTCGCGTTTCACCACCTCAGTTCGCGGCGTGACTTTTTCGAGCGTCTCCGCGCCTCGCGCGCTGTTTACCAAAAATGCGCCGGCGGCTTCGATTGGTAACGCTTCTGAATCGGTCTTCATGGCGAGCTCAGTTGACGCTTCGGTCGCCGCGGCGTTCAGCAGCCTGGGCCACATGCGTTTGAACATCACGTTAGACGAATAGACGTCCGCTCCGATCAGCTCGTTGTTAATGGTGAAGACGACGCCGACGACGTCGCTCTCCGCGCCGTGAGCCGAGAGAGCGTTGACGTAAGGTGTCGCCGCCTGTTGCACCACATCGCTTTCCAGCGCCAGCGGCAGGCTCGTCGGTGATTCTCCGGAGCGCACATCCGCAGCAACCCCGGCGGACATCTTCTGTTGGGACTTTTCGACCTCGTCCCAAACGCCGACTTGAGAGGCTGCGCCTTTGATCGCGCGCTTCAATGAGAAGCCCGCTGACATTTCGGTCAGTGTGAAGTGATCGGCGGATTCGTAACCGCGCCGTTGCCAGCGTGAGTGTTCCACGCAGAAAGCGGAGATCGGGATCTTTCCTGACTTCGCGGGCAGGATTAGGTCAACGGCCAGCACGCGATCCTGTTTGCCGCCCTTCACGATGTCGCCGGCCTGGACGAATACTTCTTCGCTGGGAGAAAGGTTTTCGATCGCGAGCTCGTTGACCTCACTTGTTTCGTGGATGGTGACGATCTGGCGTTTCATCGCATCCTCAAGTGTTGTGTAGATCCGGTGGCCGGGCTCGTCTGGTCCATGAACGAGAAAGATGGAGAGGTTCTCAAACGTGTATGGTCCCGAGAGGCGGTAATTGCTGATTGGGATTTCTTTGGGGACTGGTGGTTTGGTTTTTCGGAGCAGGTTGGGGAGCGAAAGGCTGGCGAGCGCGACGCCGACCGCGAAAGTGATGACCGCGGTTACGAGCGCAAAGAGACGTCTATTCATCGTTGCCTCCTATGTGTGTGTGAGATTAGACGCGGCAGTTGGCGAAAAGTTCCGAGCGGGCGAGTTTTGACGAGTTATTGTCTTACCATAAGATTAGCGCATGGAACTTCCTGTAAACCCGCCGGTTTTGCCGATGCTGGCCAAGCGAGTCGGCGAGTTGCCAACGACTGGTGATTGGATTTTTGAACCGAAATGGGACGGATTCCGCGCGCTGATCTTCCGTGACAATAAAGAAGTGCTGATTCAGAGTCGCGACGGCAAACCGCTGGATCGCTATTTCCCGGAACTGCTCGACCCGTTGCGCGCGCAACTTCCGAAGCGCTGCGTCCTCGACGGCGAGATCGTCATCGCGCAGCACGGCGCGCTCGATTTCGACGCCCTTCAGCTTCGTCTGCATCCAGCGGCGTCGCGAGTCAATCTGCTCGCGGAGCAAACTCCATCTTCGGTCGTCTTCTTCGACCTGCTCGCGAACGGCTCGAAAGATCTCCGCAACCGCCCATTTTCCGAGCGGCGCGAAATGCTCGAAACGTTGTTGGCAAAAGCAAAACCGCCGATCCATCTGACCCCGGCGACAAAAGACTTCGCCACCGCTTCGGACTGGTTTCGCCGTTTCGAAGGCGCCGGCCTTGACGGCGTTGTGGCCAAGCCCGTCGCCGGAATTTACGAGCCGAACAAGCGCGTCATGCTCAAGGTGAAACACGAGCGCGATTGCGACTGCGTCGTCGCCGGATTTCGTTGGCACAAGAAAGGCGAGGGAACCGCTGTTGGTTCGTTGCTGCTCGGGTTGTTTGACGATCGCGGCACGTTGCAGCACATCGGTGTGTGCGCGAGTTTCACCGATGCGAAGCGACTGGAGCTTGTCGAGTTTCTCGCGCCGTATCGCAAGAACGCGCTGGCGAAACATCCGTGGAAAGATTGGGCAATCGATGACTCCGCGGGCATGAGCCGCAAGCCGGGCGCGCAGAGCCGCTGGAGCCAAGGCAAGGACTTGTCGTGGGAGCCGGTGCGTCCGGAGTTAGTGGTCCAGGTTGCGTATGATCACATGCAGGGCGATCGCTTCCGTCACACGGCCCAATTCCGCCGCTGGCGGCCGGACAAACAACCCGCCGACTGCACTTTTGAGCAGCTCGAAGTCGTTCCACCGCACGAGCTGGAAACCATCTTCTCAGCCTGACGCTGATTTCTTGCTGCGCTTGGACGCGAAATGGGCGCGCCATTCGCGCGTGGGGTCGTCGTCAGGATCGGGAGTACCCTGAGCGGGACGCAAGTCTTCCGGCACGTTGCGAAGGTTGACGCGGATGCGGGTCCAGGTCGAGGAACGGCCGCGCATCGAGTCGACGAGAACGTCCTCGACCTTGAGAAACTTCGCGACCTTCCGATGCTTTTTCTTCCAACGCTCCAAACCTGCGAGCGCCGCCTCTTTGTCAGGCGAGTTTGCGACTACGATCAGCGGCATGCGAACTCGTTTCGGTTTTTTCGCCGCGGCGCTCTTCGCGCCGCTCTTCACGCCGCCGGTCGCACGCGCGCGTGACGGCGCGACTCGCGTCGCTTCACCCTCCATCTTGGCAAAGTGCGGCGGCCATGGCGCATCTCCCAAACCGGACGCCTGATCCCGATCGGCCAGTTCGAGTAACTTCTCCAGCGAGCCAGCCGCATGATCCATCGCAGCGTGCGGATCCCCAATCTCTGCGAAACGCTTCGGCGCCGTCAGGATCGTGAAGTCCGCCGGATCGCACTCCATCACTTCGTCCCAGTGAAGCGGCATCGAAACGCGCGCATCCGGCAACGGCCGAACTGAGTACGCCGAGCACGTCGTGCGATCTTTCGCGTTCTGGTTGTAGTCGAGGAACACTCCGTGCCGTTCCTCTTTCCACCACTTCGAGCTCGCCAACGCGGGCACGCGCCGCTCGATTTCACGCGAGAGCGCGACCGCCGCGCGCCGCACTTCGCTGAACGTCCAACGCTGCTCCACGCGCACGTTCACGTGCATCCCGCGCGATCCGCTCGTCTTGGGCCAACCACGCAAGCCCATCTCTTCAAGCAGTGCTTTGACTTCCATCGCCACGCGCCGTACGTCGTCCCAACCAACACCCGGGCCCGGATCCAGATCGACTCGCAACTCATCAGGATGGTCCAGGTCGCCCGACCGCGTGGGATGCGGATGCAACTCGATGCAACCGAGATTGACGATCCACGCGAGCCCGGCAGCGTCGTCAACGACGATCTCCTCTGCTTTACGTCCCGATGGAAACGAGAGTGTGACGGTGCGCAGCCAGTCGGGCCGGTTCGTAGGCGCGCGCTTCTGATAAAACGCCTGGCCCTCTGCGCCGTCGACGAATCGTTTGAGCACGATCGGACGATCGCGAATCCCCGCCAGCGCACCCTCCGCGACTGACAAGTAATAACGGACGAGATCGATCTTCAAAACTTTGGTTTGTTTAGTGAAGTACGGCTTTTCCGGGTGCGTGATGCGCACCTCACGCCCGTCGATCGACAACGTCTCGAATGTTTCTTCCTTCGCCACGAGAAAAGGCTAACATTCACCGGCTTAAGTTGTCTCACCTGCGAGGCTTTGATGCCTCAAAAGTCGGCAATCCCACCAACGGCAGTTGGTGGTTACTTCAACTCCAGCCTACGAGTTCGTTTGCAGACTCTATGAATCCCACCAACGGCAGTTGGTGGATGTTTCACTTACCAGCTGAACAAGGCTGGATCTGAATAATCCACCAACTCCCGTTGGCGGGATTTAAGAAAAGCCCCCGGTCTATATAGGTTGCAGGTGAACCCATCCACCCACTGCCGTGGGTGGCATTTGGACTTTTAGGGCAACACTCACCTGAGTTGGATTACAACGGCTTCGCCATCGTTATGAAATGACACGGCTGTGTGGTGCGGAGGTCCGCCGGCAGGGGAAGCATTCCGGTCTCGACGTAGCCGCGCCGCTTGTAAAACGGCGGCAGCTCGGTCCGAAGGTTGATGATCAGGATGTCCATGGACCGCGAGCCGCGTTCGCGGCAATACTTTTCGCCCGCCTCGAGCAGCAGGGAACCGAGACCGGATTGCTGTTGCGCAGGATCGACCGACAGCATTCCGAGATACGAACGGTCGCCGCGAAGCTCGACGTAAACGCAGCCGCGGAGTACTCTGTCAGCCTCGGCAACCAGAATCGTGCCAGTGCTGAACAGTCGTTCGACCTCTTCAAAAGTGATCCGATCTTCGTTGTAAAAGAATCGCTCCGCGATGCGGAAGGCGGAGTTGATGACTGCCATTATCTGTTTTGCATCGGACGGCTCGGCAGGCCTGACCTGAACAGGTTGGTTCATGCGGTTAACAAGCAAAGCGTAGGCGCAGCGCGCGGGACAAATAATATATGACCACACCCCTGGTAGTCGAAACCATAGAACAACAACAAGCGCCGGAAGCACGATCCGGTCTCGATCCGTGGCGAATCGCGGAGCTTCCCAAGCCGCCAAAACCGCGCGGGCTCGGTTGGTTCAGCGCGATTGGACCAGGCGTGATCGCGCTCGGAGTCTCGATCGGAAGCGGCGAATTTCTGCTTGGCCCAGCGGCGTTTGTGAAGTATGGACTCGCGCTGCTGTGGGTCGTCGGCGTCGCATCACTGCTGCAAACGTTGCTGAACGTCGAACTGATGCGCTACACGCTCGCGACGGGCGAGCCGATCGTCACCGGTTTCATGCGCACTAAGCCGCACTCCACATTCTGGGCGTGGCTGTACGCGATTCTTTATTTCCTGCAAATGGGATGGCCGGGTTGGGCGGGCGCTGCCGCCGGCGCCGTGTTCTTCCTCGCAACGAAACGTCTGCCGGGTGCGGCGGAGTCGGGAACTGTTTACGCGCTCGGCGTCGGATTGTTTCTACTCTGCGCGCTCATTTTGCTGGTAGGGCGTCGCATCGAACGGACGCTCGAATATCTGAACTGGATCATGGTGTCGGTGATCATCGGCGGACTCGGAATTCTCGCGTTGCTTTTCGTTCCCTGGTCGACGTGGGGTGCGGCGCTCGCGGGCTTCTTCGCCTACGACGTCAGGAATGGCACGTTTCAATTGGTCCCGGCGGGCGCCGACTTCTTTCTGCTGGCTGCATTCGCCGCGTACACGGGCGGCGGCGGCGTTGCGAACCTTACGCTGAGCAACTGGGCGCGTGACAAAGGCTACGGCATGAGCAGCACGGTCGGTTTCATCCCCGCGGCAGTCGGCGGTCACAAAGTCTCACTTGCACATTCCGGCAGCACGTTCAAACCGGACGCCACCGCGCTCGAACGTTGGCGAGGCTGGTGGCACATCGTCCGTGTCGACCAGTGGGGCGTTTACTTCACGGGCGCGATGCTGGGGATGGGTTTGCCGGCGTTACTCTACGTCACTTTCGTCCCTCCCGGCAGCGACATTCGCGGGCTCGGAATCGCGGCGGCGTTGGCCCAGGCGGTCGGCACACAAAAGGGCGCGTTTTTCGGCTTGACGATCGCAGTGCTGGGCGTCTGGCTGCTGTTCAAAACGCAGATCGACATCCTCGAAGGCATGACGCGCGCGATCACCGACATTCTGTGGACCGGCAGTGCGCGCATTCGGGCGTGGCGCGGCGGCGACGTGCGCGTCGTCTACTACACGGTGCTCGCGCTGATCACTCTGTGGGGCATCGTTGCACTGAAACTGACGCAACCCATCATCCTGCTGACGCTCAGCGCAAACATGGCGGGCATCGTCTTTATCATCAGCTCGCTGCACCTGCTGTACGTGAATACACATCTGCTGCCGGTTGAGCTGCGTCCACCGTTGTGGCGCCGGCTTGCACTGGTTGCGCTTGCGTTGTTTTACGGCTTCTTCGTGACGATGTGGCTGTGGAGTGCCGCCTTCGCCGCATCATGATTTGTGATGAAGCTCACAGGCATTTCTTATATTGCCGACGCGGTACTGGGTTAGTTTGAATTAAGAACCGCCCGCAAAGGCGCAAAGACGCCAAGAGAACCCAACGAAATCGCTTTTTTCTTTGCGCCTCTGCACCTTTGCGGGAAACATCTTTCTTAAACTGACCCACTACTTGCGGATGCCAGTTGCATTTGCGAGCGAGGCTCGCTATAGTGCTGGTCAATCAGGATGGTTGGTGAATCCTCCATCCCAGTGGTTGTCGGGGTGAGGACGATGACCACAATTAGATTAGGCGCGGCGGCCCAAAAACCGTCGCGCCTTTTCGCAATCCGTTCAACCTCGTTATCAGTGAAAACACGTATGCTGCTTAGATTTTTTGCAGTCGTCCTCTTACTACTTACAACTCCGTTTGCTCGTGTTTGGGCTCAGGAAACGAAACATCCGAAGCGGCAGACGTTCACTGCCGAGGGAATCTCGATCGAGTTCAGCGTCGAACCCGTTCGTTCGTCCGTTACCGTACCGATCGCGGGAGAAGAGGCGACGGTGCGGTTCAAGATTTCCGGTACAAACGGTGGCGTGCCGCTGAGCAATCTGCGTCCGGTGGCGTGGATCGATCAGCGCGCGACGCAGCAGCCTTCGGGCGCGCGCGAGTGTCGCGAAAAGGTTCAATCGTTTTTGCAGTCTTCATTTACGAAACGCCCGACGCTCGACCTCAACGCCTATTTCATTCTCGCGCTCAACAACGAACCGAACATCTCCGTGATCGATCCGCTATCCGGTTTCGGCGGCAGCAAGCTTTACACGCTCGTCGCGCTGAAAAGTCCCGGTGAAGACTGGGTCCTCAGCAGCGACAACAAACGGATTTACGTCTCGATGCCGCTCGTCAATCAAATCGCGGTCGTCGACGTGCCGTCGTGGAAAGTGATCGCGAACGTCGACGCCGGCTCGAAACCGACACGCGTCCGTTTGCAGCATGACGGCAGGTATCTCTGGATCGGAAACGACGGCGCAACACCGGAAACGAGCGGAGTGACGGTGCTCGACACGGTTTCCAACAAGGTTGTCGCTCGACTGAAAACCGGGGCCGGGCATCACGAGATTGTTTTCAACGACGACGACTCGCTCGCGTTCGTCACCAACAAAGACGCCGGTACGCTTTCGGTCGTCGATATTCGCACGCTCGCCGTCTCAAAAGAGGTGAAAGTCGGCGCGCAGCCAGTCTCGATCGCTTACTCTTCGTTGGGAAAGACCGTGTACGTCGCAAACGAAGGCGACGGAACGATCTCCGCGATCGGCGGCGCGAAACATGAAGTGCTGGCGCGAATCCTCGGCGAACCCGGACTTCGCTCAGTTCGCATCGCGCCTGACGGACGCTACGGGTTTGCGCTCAACACGGCGAAAAACGAGGTTTACGTTTTCGATCTATCGTCGAACCGCGTCATTCACCGGATTCCAACCGGACAAGCCGCCGACCAAATCACGTTCAGCAACCAGTTTGCCTACATTCGTTCGGCGGGAAGCGAGTTCGTTTCGATGATCCGGCTTCTGGACCTCGGAAAGGAAGCCGCGGTGACCAAGTTTCCCGCCGGACAGAAAGCGCCTGCTGAATCGCGCGCGACGTCCATCGCCGACGCGATCGTTCCCGCTCCGGATGACGGCTCAGTCCTTGTCGCGAACCCGGCCGACAAGATGATCTACTACTACACGGAAGGCATGGCCGCGCCGATGGGGAGTTTTCAGAACTACAAACGCGATCCGCGCGCGCTGCTCGTGCTCGATAACAGTCTGCGCGAAAGACAGACCGGTGTTTACACGAGCACGGTACGTCTGACGAACGCCGGTTACTACGACGTCGCTTTCCTGCTCGACTCGCCGCGCGTCGTGAATTGTTTCGATCTCACGATCGCGGAGAATCCGGCGTTACCGAGAAAGGTCGAAACTGCGATCAGGATCGATCCCGTAGTGAAGGAAGCTTTAGCGCGAGTCGGCGAACGATTCAACATTCGTTTCCGCTTACTCGACACAAACACCGGCGCTCCGAAACTCAATCTCGACGACGTGAGAGTGCTCGTGTTTCTCGCGCCCGGCATCTGGCAGCAACGCGACGAGGCGAAATCTGTTGGCGACGGTGTTTACGAAACCAGTTTTGTGCCGCCTAATCCCGGCGTGTACTATGTTTTCGTCCAAAGTGCTTCACTCGGACTCGACTTCAACCAATCGACGCCGTTAACAGTTCAGGCCGGAAAGTGAGCCAAAATGAGTAAATTCATATTGTCGGTGTTCCTCTTTTTCGGTTGTGGTTTAGTCGCCGCCTACGCGCAGGAACCCGCTGAATCGGACGCGAAGAAATATTTCACCGACGTTGTGCTCGTGAACCAGAACGGCGAGAAGATGCGTTTGTACAGCGATCTGCTGGAAGGCAAGACCGTCATCATCGACTCCTTCTTCGCGACGTGCCAGGGCAGTTGTTTGCCGCTGAATCGCAACCTGCAAAAGGTGCAGGAAGCGCTCGGCGATCGTCTCGGCAAAGACGCGCGCATCATTTCGATCAGCGTCGATCCTACTGTCGACACGCCTCCGCGGTTGAAAGAGTATGCAAAGAAACTCGACGCCAAACCCGGCTGGTATTTCCTCACGGGCGACAAGGAGAACGTAGAGTTTGCGCTCAAGAAACTGGGCCAGTTCGTCGACAACAAGCAGGACCATCTGAACATCTTCATCATCGGCAACGAACGCACCGGGCTATGGAAGAAAGCGTTCGGGCTCGCGAAGAGCGAAGAGATCGTCAAAGTTGTCGACAGCGTCATCAACGATCAGGGAACCGCCAAGCAGTAATGAAAAACCGACTGAGGTTTGTGAGTCTGGCTTTTGCGTCGCTGGCCCTGCTCGGTGGGATCGCGACTGCGCAACAACCGCTGACGCCGCAGGAAGCTCGTGGCAAACAGATCTATTCGCGCGGCACGAGTGCGTCGGGAAAGGAGATACTCGCGTACGTTGGCGAGGCGTCGCTCGAAATCCCCGGCAACGTGATGGCGTGCGCCAACTGTCACGGCCAATCGGGACAGGGAAAGACCGAAGGCGGGATCACGCCCTCGAATATCACCTGGGAAGCGCTGACGAAGCCTTACGGAGTCACGCATGCGAATGGCCGCAAGCATCCCGCGTACACGGATCGCTCCCTCGAGCTGGCGATCACGCGCGGCATCGATGCAGGCGGCAATAAACTTTTTAACACGATGCCGCGCTTTCAGATGTCGAAGGAAGATCTCGACGATCTGATCCTTTACATCAAGCGACTCGGAACGGATCTCGATCCCGGCATCAGCGATCGGAAGATCGTGATAGGGACCGCGACGCCGAGCGCCGGTCCGCTCGCCGAACTGGGCCAGGTTGTACGAGACGTGATCGCCGCTGTGTTTGCGGAAACGAACTCGCAGGGCGGTGTTTACAATCGCCAGCTTGAACTGAAGTATCTTCCCGTCGAAACGAGAAGCGTCACACGCGCCGATCTCGAACGATTGATCAAAGACGAAAAGGTGTTTGCGTTGACGGGTGTGTTGATGGCGGGAGTTGAGGGTGAGCTTGCTGCTTTCATTGCCGAGCAGCAGGTGCCGCTGGTCGGCCCGCTGACGCTCGACCCGCGGATCGGCTCGCCGCTCAACCGGCAGATCTTCTACACACTTTCAGGAAACGCAGGACAGATGCGCGCGCTGATCGATTTCGTTGCGCGAAAGCCGGATTCGAAGTCGCTGATGCTCGGGATCGTCTACACGCCGAACGATCTCAACGCGAGTATCATCCAGGCGGCGAAAGAGCAGAGTCAGAAAGACGGAATGAGTGCGCCGCAGGTTTTCGAATACGCGTCTGGCAAATTCGCAGCGCCTGAGATGGTCGCGGGTTTGAAACAAGCGAACGTCTCGGCGGTAATGTTCTTGGGCGGCGCTGCCGATCTACCGGTGTTGCTGAGTGAAGCCGGGAAGGTCAACTGGTTCCCGCAGATCTTTTTGCAAAGCGCAAGCGCGAGCACGGCACTGTTTGAATCGCCGGCCGGTTTCGACGGCAAGATATTTTCGACGTTTCCCAGCGCGCCGAACGATCAGAAAGAAGAAGGACTGCGGGAGTTTCGCACGGTGTCGGAGAAATACAAGTTGCCGCAGAAGCATCTTGCTGCCCAGATCTCCGCGTACAGCTCGGCGAAGATCCTGATCGAAGCTTTAAAACGAGCGGGGAAGGAATTGAGCCGGGAACGACTGATCCAGGCTCTCGAAGGTCTTTACAATTTCCAGACAGGCCTCACGCCGGCTATCACATACGGACCAAACCGCCGCATCGGCGCCACGGGCGCGTACATTGTGACGGTGGATTTGAAAGAGAAGAAGTTCGTGCCGGTGAGTGATTGGGTCGAGATAAATTGAGGTGGAAGCCATGACTTTACTAAGACTCTGTGTCGCAGCTTGTCTCGTCGTTTCAGCGTTCAGTTCTCCTTTAGTCTCAGGACAGACGCAACGAACCGCGAACACGAAAACCAAGGCGAAAGTCGTTTACTCGTGTCCGATGCATCCGGAGGTGAAGTCGTCCAAAAAAGGGCGGTGTCCGAAGTGTGGAATGGATCTGCGTCCGGTAAAGACTGAGGTTGCGCCTGCGCCGCCTGATGCCGTCAGCACCGATCCAATCGCCGCCCCCAAAACGGAAACCGGCTCGTCGTCGTTCAATTCCGCGAAGATTCCGCATACGCGCGTCCTCGATCAAAACGGCAAAGAGCTCGACTTTTACAACGATCTGATCAAAGGCAAGAGCGTCGCCATCAATTTCCTTTTCACGACCTGCACTACCATCTGTCCGCCTTTGGCGTCGACGTTCCGCCGCGTCCAGCAGGAAGCGCAAACGCGCGGTCTCGATGTGCAACTGATCTCCATCAGCGTCGATCCGACTGTCGACACGCCCGAGCGGCTGCTGGAGTTCGCGAAGAAGTTCAAAGCAGAACCCGGCTGGACGTTCGTCACCGGCGACAAAGCTGACATCGACTCACTGCTTCAGGCGTTAGGCGCGGCGGTCGCGAATAAGAACGATCACACGCCGATGATCCTGATCGGAAACGAGGTCGCCGATCGTTGGACGAGAACTTACGGATTGTCTTCACCGGCGAAGATCTTGAGTCTGATTGAATCCTCAGCGAAGCTGAGGTGAGGGCTTTGGGAACCCAGATCACAGATCACAGATCACAGATCACAAAGCCCAAAGCCAAAGCCCAAAGCCCAAAGCCCCAAGCCCCAAAACCCTCCCAACTAATTTTTCTTGACAGAAAAGGTTAAGAAAAACTACGCTGCGTCTGTCACAATTCTGGGGCGTTCTGTTCTTCTCACGCTGGGTACCACCAACTGACACCAGCATTTATTAATGTTCCCTCCCTCTACACGAGCCCGTGTTCATTGTGCGTTGAGTCTATCTCTGTCAGCCATCAGTTGAACTGAAAAAGGAGTCTTAAAATGCTCGGTTTGAGATCCCCCGCGAACGTTGTTGCCTCATTAACAATGCTCGGTATCAGTATGTTTGCCGTGACGACGGCTCGTGCGCAAACGCCGCCAGTCACTGCCGACAAATCAGTTGTTGAAGCGACTGTGCCGATACCTGAATCTCCATCAAAAACCAGCGCACCTAAACTCACAGAACCAATCACAGAAGCGACAGAAGTAAAGAAATCCGAAACAAGCACGACCGCCGCGAAGCCTGAAGCGGGAGCGACAGCTCCGGCAGCAACTGCGCCAGCGCCCGCGCCCCAGGCTCCATGCCCGGCTAACGCTCGTTTAATCAAGGCGGACGTCGTCGCCATCCCGAAAGCCATCATGCTCAACCGTCTCGGCGCGACGATACCCAACGCGTTCGTCTTCGCGCTCGCGCGAGACACGACGGGCAGCGGCGCTGATGTTCAACTTCGACCCGGCAAACGGCCGCGCCCGATCGTTTTGCGCGCCAACGTCGGCGACTGTCTTCAGATCAACTTTACCAACGCGATTCCGCCGTCCGCTTTTCAGAACGCGACGCCAATTTCGCCCGCGGTAGGAACGCAGGAAGTCTCGCTGCACATCCAGGGCATGGAATGGGTGACCGGCAGTGGCGACGACGCCGGGTTCACCGGCAAGAACTCCTCGAGCCTGGCGAGTGCGACACCCGCACCGTCACCGATGCCGCCCGCGACGCAGACCTACACGCTCTTCGTCCGCAACGAAGGAACGTATCTGCTCTACTCGATGGGCGACAATGAAACCGCGCCTCTGGGCCAGGTGAGCCGCGGACTGTTCGGCGCGTTGAATGTTCAGCCGCAGGGCGCCGAGTGGTATCGCAGTCAGGTCACAAAACAGGATCTCCAGCTTGCGACGAAAAAGAATGGGAGCGGCCAACCAATCCTCACCTCAGCGGGACAGCCCACGGTCGACTACACGGCCGTTTATCCCGCCGGCTCGACGTGGCCCGATGGAACCCCGATTCCACCTAACACGCCGATCCTGAACATGCTCGACAAGGACAACAACATCGTCCACACGGATCTGACGGCCATCATCACCGGTCCGAACGCCGGACGATTTCCCGGCACGACCGGCGTCAACAATCCCGAGCCGCCCTGCAACGCGGCGAACAACGGCAGCGGAGCGACCAACCCGCTGTTCTGCGCAAATCCCGCCGCACCGGATCGCAAACAGCCGTATCGCGAAGTGACGATCATCTATCACGAAGTCGGACAGGTCGCGACGCAGGCGTTTCCGGTCTTTACCGATCCGCAGATGGCCAGCACCGTCAACGCCGGCTTTGACGGATTCGCCATCAACTTCGGCACCGGCGGTATCGGCGCGGAAGTTTACGCGAACCGCATCGGCGTTGGCCCAATGGGCGGCTGCGTCGATTGCAAGTTTGAAGAGTTTTTCCTGAGCGCGTGGACCGTGGGCGATCCGGCGATGCTGGTTGATCGTCCGGCGAACTCGAGCGTCCAGCCGTCGTTCACGACGTTGCCTGCGTCACCGCCGGTCCCGTCGAATCCGCCATCGCCGCCGGCGCCGCCACCAGTGTTATGCACGGCAGCCCAACTCGGCGACACGGGCGCGGCTCCGGATCCGAACTGCGCCAACGCGCGACAGCCGCAACCGGGCGCGGTCAACGGTTTTCCGTACAAGCTCGCGCCGCTCGTGAAGGCGACGAAGGCGTACTACCCTGACGATCCGTCGAACGTCTATCACAGCTACATCAACGATCACATCAAGTTCAGGATTCATCACGGCGGCACCGTAGCCACGCACGTCCATCACCAGCACGCGCACCAATGGCTGCAATCGCCCAACAGCGACGAGAGCGCTTACCTCGACAGCCAGATGATCAGCCCGGGCGCAAGCTACACGCTCGAAATGACGTTCAACGGCAGCGGCAATCGCAACAAGGTCGTCGGCGACTCGATCTTCCACTGTCACTTCTATCCGCACTTCGCCGCCGGCATGTGGGCCATGTGGCGAACGCACGACACGTTCGAAGAAGGTTCGCAACTCGACTCCAACGGCATTCCCGTAGCGGGAACGCGCGCGTTGCCGGACGGCGAAATCAAGGCCGGAACACCAACGCCTGCGCTCGTGCCGATGCCGACGCTGCCGATGGCGCCGATGCCTTCGTCAGTCTTTATCAGTAACGGACAGGTCGTGTACGGCACGCCCGCCACACCGGATCCGACCGGCGCAAGTGTGACCGTCAATCCCGGGTTCCCGTTCTTCATCCCCGGAATCGCCGGTTCGCGCGCGCCGCATCCACCGTTTGATTTCGCGCCCGACGGCAGCGGCGGTTTCATGGACGGCGGTCTGCCGCGTCACGTCGTAACGGGCGGCTCGATTTCCTACGAGAAACACGATCAATTTGACTGGAGCAAAGACTTCGCGACGATCACCGCCAACCAGCTTCCCGAAACCGGAACCAACGTCGAGAAAGTCGCGATCAACTTCTTCAAGACACGCTGTTACGCAACGTTCTTCCCGGACGGTACTGCCGGCGCATGTCCGTCGACGCCGGTTACGTCGCCGCAGATGACGCAGAACACGCCGCCGACCGGTTTCATCGTCAACGGTCTGCCGCTCGGGCCACAACTCGGCGCGCCTTTCGCGGATCCGGCAGTCGACGACAACGGCAAACCGATCAACGTCGATCCTGTAACCAATCAACAGCGAATCCGCCGCTACAAAGCCGCGGCGATCCAGCTCAACGTCAGGCTCAACAAAGCGGGTTGGCACTTCCCGCAGCAACGCATTCTGACGTTGTGGAACGACGTCAAACCGACGCTTGCTTACACGCCGGGCGGTTCCGGCCGCGCGCCTGAGCCGCTCTTCTTCCGTGGAAACTCCGGCGACATCGTCGAGTACTGGCACACGAACCTCGTGCCGAATTATTACCTCGTCGACGATTTCCAGGTGCGCACGCCGACCGACATCCTCGGCCAGCACATTCACCTCGTGAAGTTTGACGTAACCTCGTCGGACGGCGCCGGCAACGGTTTCAACTACGAAGACGGCACGTTCAGTCCGAACGAAGTGCAGGAGATCATTCACGCGATCAAAGCGCCGGGCGGCTCGTGGAATTCGTGTCCCGGCTGTCCGACGGCGACACTGACGCCGAAACCGCCGCCGGCGGAAATCTGCGCTGGTCCAAACCCGCCCGCGCAGTGCACCAACCAGTGGCTCGGCGCGCAGACGACCGTGCAGCGCTGGTATCTCGATCCGCTCGTCAATAATCAGAACGTCGATCGCACGCTGCGGACGGTCTTCACGCACGATCACTTTGGACCATCGACGCACCAGCAGGCAGGGCTCTACGCTGGACTTGTCGTCGAACCGAAGGACTCGGTCTGGAAAAACTCGGAAGACGGCAGCCCGATGGGCGGAGGCACGATCACCACGCCGCCTGTGCGTCCTGACGGTGGTCCGACGAGTTGGAAGGCCGACATCATCACGCGCGATGGAAATAACAATGACATCAGCTATCGGGAGTTCGTCCTCGAGTTTCAGGATCTGCAGCTCGCGTATGACGCAGCTTCGAAGACCGCGCCCGATCCGGCGAAGAACATCGGCTGGCGCGATCCGAACCATGCCATCAACGCATCGGTCTTTCCTGAATTCAACCAGGTCAGACCAAGACTGGTGAGTACTGGAAACATCTCGCCAATCACGGGCACTCAGTCAGTCAACTACTACAACGAGCCGCTTCCGTTCCGCGTGGGAGCTTCGGGGGATCTCTCGTACGCCTACGACAACGCCGCGGCGAAGGTCGCTAACCCGAACTTCGCGCCGGATCCGTTCACGCCGCTGCTGCGCGCGTATCAGGGCGACAACGTCCAGGTCCGCACGCTCGTCGGCGCGCACGTGTTCGCGCACCAGTTCAACCTGATGGGACCGACCTGGTTCGCCGAAACGTCGTGGCAAAACTCCGGCTATCGCAGCAACCAGCCGATGGGCCTTTCCGAACACTTCGAGCTCGCGTTCAAAGTGCCTTCATCGTCTGCGCCGGTGGCGGTGTCGAGTCCCGTTCGTAAATGTCCGGACGGTATGTCGAGCGTAAACTGCGTCGACTATCTCTACAGCCCGAGTTTGGACGAGAACGGTTTATCGCAGGGATTGTGGGGCATCTTCCGTTCCTACGATCCGACTGCGACGGCGACCAAGTTGCAGCCGTTGCCGAATAATCCGGTCGGCGCGGGCGCGAGTGTTTCGTATTCAACCTGTCCGGCGAATCTGCCTGCGTCTCAGCGGCGAGTTATCAATGTCACCGCCGTAACCTCGCAGAAAGCGCTGTCGAACCAGCCGCAGGCAGCGGGTCAGTTGGTCTTCAACAATCGCGGGCCACAGTCAGGCTGGATCAGCACGCTGAACGGCATCATGTACGTCCGCACCGAAGACCTGAACGCCAACGGCACGCTGAAGTCAGGCGTACCGATCGAACCGTTGATCCTGCGCGCCAACGCGGGCGACTGCATCGAGGTCAACCTGACCAACGGCATCGACCCGAACTCGCGCATCTTCGGCAAGACGTTCAACTGGCCGTCGCCGTACAACGGGAAGTTCAATTCCAAGGCGTCGAAGTTTGTGGGACTGCATCCGCAACTGCTCAGTTATGATGCGTTCAAGAGCTTCGGCTTGAACGTCGGTTGGAACCGGACAAATGGCGGCACGGATCAGGTCGTTCCGTTTGGCAAGACGATCAAGTACACGTGGTACGCCGGCAAGATCGATCGCGCCTCAGAC
>DASURS010000228.1:0-22551 GCA_036279935.1 Pyrinomonadaceae bacterium | reverse complement strand
TGATGCCGCGCAGCGAGAGTTCTCTACATAAGCACTCTCGGTACGATGACTCAAGTAGTCCTGGGCCAAGCGCCCGGTGAACCTCAATAGCAGCACCAATAGTTTCATAACGTAAGCTCATTGACGTGAGGATTCATGGCTTATTCCTTCCTTCAGTTACCTAAAAAACCAGTTTCATCTGAGCAAATAGAGAGTAGAGAGCCTTACTCGGATTGATCACATCCGGCTGACAAAAATCTTCGAGACCCGGCGGACAGTTGCGGTTCGCGTCCGTGAATATGTCGCGAAAGCCGCGGCCCGTTTGCAGCGCCGCCGCGCCGAACGTCAGCGTGAAGTTGTTAATCAGAAACGGCCGGTACGCAACCCCGGCGCTGTAATCGAACCCGATGTCGTGTCTGATCCGATTCTGAAACAGCACCAGCTCGAGCGGCTCCGTGCGATGAAACCGCAAATAATTTGCGTTGAAGATCGCCTTGAGCCGCTGTGTCAGTTCAACATCAAATCCCGCGTTGTAAATGAAAATACCGGGATTGACGAAGTTCGCCTGGCCCTGGGTCTTGCTGCTTCGCAAACTCGGCAACAGACTGTTTGGCTGGACCAAGCCGACGCCCGTCTGCGTCAGTCGAATCCCGTTTCGCACCCAGAACGAAAACTGCCCGCCTACGAAATTCGGATCGTCGAAGATCGCGTCGAACCCCGAGGCTTTGTCGTCAGTCGGGTTGCTGTCGCCCTGCGCGAAGAAGAACGAGGTTCTGAAACGAAGATAGTCGCGATCAACTGACAGCTCAGCCGCGGCCATGTGCGATCTCACGTCCACTCGCCGCCCGGCGATCGGATTGTGCTCATCGTGTCCGAACGCGAAGTAGTAGGAGTGCGACAGATTCAAACGGCCGAGGTGCCCGTCGCCACTGAAACCAAGATAACCGACTTTCACGGCGTGCGGCCGGACGCTCCCGATCGGCGCGGGACGCACGAGAAAGCCGTTGCGATCGAACTCGACGCTGCGTCGATCGTCGTTGTAGTGAAAACTTCCCTGGATCGTGTAGCCCTTGCGGATGAAGTCCTGCCGGAACACGTTCGCGATGTAGACGTTTTGATGGCGCGTGTCGAAGCGGTTGAGGCCGCTGTTGGTGTCCTTCTCAAGCATCGCGAAGTACGCGGCATTGAACTGCACGCGGTTGTTGTCTAACCCGCCAAAGACGCGCGCGCCGAGGTTGTTGTCGGAGAAGATGAAACCGCGAAAATCCGAGACAAACGGCTGAATTCCCGCGCGCACGGAGACGAAGTCGTAGTTGGCGTTGACGTCCGCCAGTTTCACTTCGCCGAACGCTTCTTCGAGCGATGCGTGCCAGTCGGTGCGGTTGGTGCCGCGGCGGACGTCGATGTTGACGATGCCGTTTTCGCGGGCGTCGAGATAGTTGGGAACGCTGAATGTCGGCGAGAACTTGATGGCCCAGTCGCGTGGTTTGAACGTCGTGTCGCCGTGGAACAGTTCGAAACTGAACTGGAGCGTCTCGGCTGCGGCAAACTGTTCGGGCCGGCCGAAAAATTCAGCACTCAACGGATCGACGGTGCTTACGTCCGATGGCGATGGAGCGCGCCGTTGTTCGACGCTCGTCGTGCTCACGGCGGTCAGGATCATGAACAGCTTGTCGCCTTTGATCGGATAGTCGCCCTTGAGCACGTTTTGGTTGTACGGATCCCACCAGCGCCCGCGTTTGAACGGAATATCGCGGCCGCGCGCGCCGCGATCGCCGTAGCGATCGTATTCGGGGAAAACGGTGCGCCAGCGATCCGGCGTCTCGCGTCGCTGCTGGGGCCCAGGAGTCGCAGCCTCTGTGGCTCTTGGCCCTGCCGCGGGAGGCGGCGCCACAGGAATATCGACGACGGTCTCCTTTCCCGGTTCGACGATCACGTTCTCGAGTGTGTCGCCGCGAACGAGCGCGAAGTCGCCGTAGTTCTTGTCCTTGTCAAACTGTGCGACGTTCGGCTGTTCCAACGTCACGCGATACGCGCCCGCGCGAAGTTGTGCCGAAAAACTGCCGTCCGGTTTGGTGCTGACTCGTTTTATTTCGCGCGTGACCTGGTTGGTGACAATGACGACTGCGTTGGGGACCGGAGTGCCCGATGCGGATCGGACCACACCTTTGAGGTGGCCGGTAGTTTGAACGAAACAACTCGCTACGATCAGTAATATGATCACGCGGTTTGCCTTTTACCATAGATTTCGCCGATTCGGCAGAAAAAATCTGTGGTACATTGTCGCCCGATGTGGCGTCGACTGATCTTCGTGGCCTGCGTGCTGTTCGCCGTCTATGCCGAGGCGCAGCAAAGCGGGCCAATCCTCATCAGCCAGGTCGATTCCACTCGCGCCATCGCCTTCGACTCCGTCACGCGCCAACGCGAACCGTTTTCAACCACCGCTCAGATCACGTTTGGTTCAGACCACGCGACACGCATCATGCTGTTTGCGATGAACCTCGACGTGCAACCCGGCGAGACCGTGGCCGCCGATGCTGAAGACGCGAGTCACAATATTCATTCGCTAGTAGTGGAAAACGTCGGCAAGGTCCCAGATCAGCCGTGGGCGACGTCGATCGTCGTACGGCTTCCGGAAACTCTGCCGCAGACGGGAGACGTGCTGGTGCGGATCACGTATAGCGGGGTCGCGAGTAATCGCGTGCGCGTCGGCATCGGCCAGGTTGGCGGCGGGCCACCTGACGACGTCAACGCCATTCCGACGCCGGGTCTGCCGGGACCGTTCGAGCCGCCCACGAATGCGGCGGCGACGAACTTAACCGCCCTTGACGTGCAGCGAATTATTCAGCAAGCCGCGTCAACAGCGGAGTCGCTGGGCAAACCGGTGACCATCGTCATCACAGATCGTGAAGCAAACGTGCTCGGATTCTTCGCGATGACGGGCGCGCCGGCTACGACGACCGTCCGCAGCGTTGGCACGCTCGGGCGCGGACTCGAAGGCGCGGTCGTCCCCGCGCGCGAGGCGGCGATTGCGAAAGCGGCGACGGCTGCGTTCTTCAGCACGACCGGGAACGCCTTCACGACCCGTACCGCCGGCTTCATCATCCAGGAGCACTTTCCGCCGGGTATCAGTTTCCGGGCCGGTGGGCCTTTGTACGGCGTGCAGTTTTCGTCACTGCCGTGCAGCGATATCAAAAAGCCATCGGCGCGACTGGGTCTCTCGGCCGATCCCGGCGGTTTGCCGATTTACAAAGACGGCCTGCCCGCGGGCGGTATCGGGATCGAGGGCGACGGGCTTTACACCGTCGATCGCAATCCGGCGGACAACGATCAGCCGTTTGAAGAAGTGATCGCGGCGTCGGGTGTGCGCGGGTTCGAAACGCCCGCCGGCATTCGCGGCGACACGATTCTTGTCGACGGCATCAGGCTGCCGTTTGCAAACGTCGCGACTCCACCTGCGCCGTCCAACGTCGCGAACATCGCAGGCGCAACGATCTCGTTTCCCGCACCGGCTTCTGAGTTCGTGCCGCAAGTCGTCGGCGGAATCGGCGGCGAGGTCAGTCCGCGTTTCTTTCCGTTCGTCGCGGGCGCAACTCCGGCCGGCGCGAACGCGCTGACCGCCGCCGACGTCCAGACCATCATCTCGCACGCGGCGCAGCAGGCCAATATCACCCGCGCGGCAATCAGGCAACCACTCGGCAGCAACGCGCGCGTCACGATCGCCGTGGTGGACGCGGCTGGCGTCGTGCTCGGCGTGTTCCGGCAACAGGACGCGCCGGTGTTTGGTTTCGACGTCGCCGTTCAGAAAGCGCGAACAGCGGCCTTTGCTTCGAGCGCTAATGCAGCCTCGCAACTGCGAAGCGCGGGCTTCGGATCCTACATGGACCGTGCGCTCGCCGACGGATTGCGTTTCGATGGGGCGTTTGCTTTCACCGATCGCGCGAACGGGTTCTTGCACCGGCCGTTTTTCCCGGATGGAATCGATAACACAGCCGCCGGACCACTTAGCACTGCGCTCAATGAATGGAGCCCGTTCAATGTTGGGCTCCAGTTGGACCTCGTGCAGGCGGGCTTTCTCGCTTCGTTGGCCGGGCCGCCAGTTCCCTGCACTTCGATTCCGAACCTGCCGAACGGAATTCAGATCTTTCCCGGCAGTGTGCCGCTCTACAAAAACGGCGTCCTGGCCGGCGCGATCGGCATCAGCGGCGACGGAATTGACCAGGACGATCTGATCGGCGCGGCGGGCGCAAACGGTTTCTCGCCGCCCGCTGAGATCAGGTCCGATCAGATCTTTGTTCGCGGCGTTCGTCTGCCTTTTCTGAAGTTTCCGCGCAGCCCAAATCTATAGGCCTGAATGAAGCTTGCGCTAACACTGGTCCTGCTGTTGTTGCTCCTGCCACAGACGCCTACCGGCGTGCTTCGCATCCGCGTGCGCGTCAAGGCCGACGACGCGGCGCCGTTGCGAGGGCTCGCTCGAAAACGCTTCTTTCTGATTCCCGGAACACTCGAACAGAACCGCGCGCTGATTGACGCAATCGAGCGGCAACCACTTGTCACGCGCGACTGTTACTACAGCAAGTTGAACGCGAGCCCGGCGTTGATCGACTGGCTCAAGACCGGCGACTGCGAGTCGGTGTACTGTCGCGAGGTCGAGCAGGAGTTCATTAAGGCAGTTCCTGAATTCGCCGCCGCGTTTGCTGCCAGCCAGAAAGAATTTGGCGGAGACGACACCGCGCGCAAGTGGGTGACCACGAATCTCGATCCCGAAATCCGTGATGGATTCTATAGAAACCGCCAGACTGCAATTTCAACGTTACTTAAACAATCCGTGGTTCCGGCGTTGTCTGTGATGACGGACCGCAACGGCACGGCGTACTTCACTGATCTCGCACCGGGAACTTACGTGCTGACGAACCTCGTGCCAACGGAGTTGGGCCAAACAGCGATCAGTTGGAACTGCGAAGTCCAGGTGAAGCAGGGCGACCTCGCGACCGAGAAGCCATATCTCGTTTCGAACAGAAAAGACCGGCTGGTCAAGTGTGTTGGAGTAGAGAAACCTATTCCCGCTTGTAATTAAATGATACTCATCTTTCTTTTAATCAGTATCATCGACTACTCCAACTTTTCCCACGCGACGCAAAAGCACAAGGGAGAGTGCAAGACCTGCCACGTCGTTCCGAGCAAGAAGTGGTCGAAGTTTCCCGACATCGTCGACTATCCGGACCATGCAGCGTGCGTGAACTGTCATCGCTCGCAGTTTTTCAAAGGCGCTCGGCCGCCGATCTGTTCCGTCTGTCACTCGAAGACGTCGCCGCGTGACGACGTGCGTTACGCGTTTCGCAATCCAGCGTCGGAGCGGCAATTCACGATCGAGTTTCCGCACGACAAACACCAGGACGTGATCGCCCGTCTCTTCACTCCGCAAAAGCGAATCGACCTGGCGCACGCACAACAAAATTTCAATAACTGCACGATCTGTCACGCCTCGCAGACGAAGACGTTCAAGGCTGCTCCCAGCGATCATTCATCGTGCTTCAACTGTCACTGGAAATCCCAACAGCCCGTCGCCGCAAACTGCAACGGTTGTCACAAGCTGGCAAAGCCGTACACCGCCGCGACTGCGCCAACGCGGATCTCGATCAAGTTCGTCCACGAAGGCGGCGGCGAGAAGGCGAACCACGTCCTCGAATGCACGTCGTGTCACATCAATATCACCAAGTCCGCATCGCTGCGCGGCCTGAAGCCGGACGTGCCGATCACCGCTTGTACTGAGTGTCATAACAAAGACGGGCTGCGACAGGACGTCAGCAAAGAGCTGGCGGCCATCGACAAGGATCGCGCGTTCGCGTGCGTCTATTGCCACGCGACAGACGTCGGCAGTCGCGACGCGCCTGCCAGTCACTACCTGATCGCCGAACGGCCACCGCTGAAACGCAAGGACATCAAATGATTATCAGTATCATCTGTGTCGCCATTCTTGCGTTCATGCAGGGCCCGCAGGCCGATTACTCGAAGTTTCAGCACTCGAGCCAGCGCCACAGCTCGCTCGCCTGCACATCGTGTCACGAACGGACCGACAACTCCGCGACGCCGCGCTTTCCCGGTCACAAAGCCTGCACCGACTGCCATCGCGGACAGTTCACGACTCCGGCGATTCCGATGTGCCTGATCTGTCACACGGACACGAAGAGCAGCAATCCCCCGCTTAAAAACTTCCCCGCCAGCTTCAACGAACCGTTCAACGTCAAGTTCGATCACGCGCAACACATGAAAGGCGCGGCGAAACCGGCGCAGGGTTGTAACGGCTGCCACGCACCTGCGAACCGCGGAGTCGCGTTGTCCATCCCGGCGAACCTCGCGGCACACAACGGCTGCTACAGTTGTCACACACCAACGAGCAAGTCGTCGGCAGGGCGCGAGATCGCGTCGTGCGGCGTTTGCCACGACCAGAAGGCGTACCGGCCGACGCCCGTCAACGCGCGCTCCTATCGATTCGCGTTCAGTCACGCCGAACATGGCCCGCGAGACCGGCTCGCCTGCACCGACTGTCACAAGCTAACACCCGGCGCGCCGCAGACGCGGCAGGTCAGTTCACCCGCGCCTGCCGAGCATTTCGTAAACGCCCGCTCCACAACGTGCGCGACCTGTCACAACGGAAAACGCACCTTCGGCGGCGACCTCGGGTTCAAGGACTGCCGCCGCTGTCACACTGGCCCAACGTTCCGCATGCCGTAACCGCGGATAAAAAAATTGACAGCCCGTCCGCGGGCTACTTAAGATTCGATCTCATGAAGATACTTCTAGTTCTCCTGCTTACCCTCGGTTGTGTCGCCCTCGTTTTCACCCAGGAAAAGGAAAGCAAGATCCAGCCGAAAGAGGTCACGCTCTCGAAGGACAGCCAATCGGACAAGTACGGCGACGTCCCTTTCAATCACGAGAACCACTCGCTGAAGAAGTACAGCCCAGACGGCCAGTCGGTCCTGAGCTGCGTCGAGTGCCATCACACGGACCAGCCGGCTGCAAGCTTGAAGCCGCCGTTGAAGACTTCGGAACGAAATGTGGTTTTGACTGCGGACATTCTGGTGCCGGCTGACGCGAAAGCGGTGAAGAGTTGCCGCGCCTGTCACTTGCAGGCCGGCGACGACAGCGCGCCGATGCCGTCGGTCCAGTACCCCGATAAACCCGCGCCAACGAAGCTCACGAACGAAGTGGCGTATCACCTGAACTGCAATCTTTGTCACGACAAAGCCATCGCCGCCCGCCCCACGCTCAAAGGCAAAGTCCCCGGCTCAAACGATTGCATCCCGTGCCACAAGCCGGCGGGGTGAAAATTTCGAATTTCGGATTTCGAATTGCGGATTTAATTCGAAATTCGCGATTCGAAATTCGAAATTCGTCTGACATGCTGGACGTGGCAGGAGACGCAGTCCGGTTGTCCATTTTGTTTGCTATGGCACGCGGCGCAGGTGGTGCGCGGCGTCGCGCGATCGATCGGGTCGAATGACTTGTGACAACTGTTGCACGACAGCCGTCCTTCGCTGTTTCCCCGAATCCCCGCGACGACTTTGACTCGCTGATCGTGCAGCGCGTGAAACTGGTTGCTGCGCCATTTCTCGTCGGAATCAGTCGGCAAACGCACGACGGCTAACTTCCTCAAGTTCCACTCGTCTTCGTTGATCGACTTCGGACTCCACTTTCCATCGACGATGGGATAGCCAAACGTTCCGCCGTGCGGCGTGCTAACGCGACGGCCGTTGTACAAGTGCTGGTTCGCATCGTTGTGACAGGCAGTACACGACGCCAGCGCGCCTTCGACCGCACTGAACGCCGCGCCTTTGTGCTCCGCGTGACAGTCGGTGCAGCCCATCCCGGCGGTTTCATGCGGCTTTGTAACGGTCGCGACAAACCCTTCTGCCTTGTGACACGCAGCGCAGCGCTGCTCCATGTTTCCGTTCCACGAGTGGCACGACGTACACGACCCGGCATTCGCGCTGGCGGCGATCGGCGGCACGCGTTTCATGAGCCCGATTTGATGCGCCGCCGAAAGCGGCGCAGGCGCGTACGCATTCGTGTACCAGTAAGCTCCGGCGACGGCAATCACGCCAACGATCAAAAACCCCCAGATGAAAAACGCGACCGGCCAGCGCGACATCAGGTCCGTCGTCGCGGTCCAGTTTGACTGCGCCTTGCCCGTCCGTCTGCGCGCGCGCGGAAACAACGGCGACGGCCGCGCCATCTTCGCGACTTCGCGCATTCGCTTGTCCCAGAAAATGTCGAGCGCCTTCGTGCTCGTCATCGGCGCCGCGCGCGGTTTCTTCGCTTTCACGCCTCCGGGCAGCTCGAGGTTCGCAGTGCTCAACCCCGCGTCGCTGACGTCGATCTCGGACGGGTTCATCCCGATCTGAAGCTCGACGCGAATCACCAGGCCTTCGTCCGTGATCTCGATTTCCAACTGGAATGGCCCAGCTTCGATCAAATCGCCCGACGCCAGCGCCTCGTTCTCCTCGACCGGCTTGCCGTTCAGCAACACGGGATTTCGCGGGCGCAGCGGAAACAGGAAGTAGTCGCCCTCGAACTGCTTGATTCCGGCCTGGACGCGCGACACCGACGGATGGTTCAGCAGCAATTCACACGCGGGCAGACGCCCCATCAACAACCCATCGCTGATGATCGTGATCGGATCGGTCAGCAGATCGTTACGAATGATTACGTATTGGTTAGTGGCGGCCATTTAGACTTTGAAGAACACCACCTGAACGATGTGAACCACCATCAATGCGAGCATCAACGCCGTCGACATAACGTGCGCGGGAATCCACACGCGCAGCGATCGATGCAGCAACAGAAGCGCGTCGATGCGGCGCAGGGTCACGGCGGTTTCGACCGCGGAGATCAACAGTTCGCGCTCTTCGTCCGTTGCGAGCCGGGTCAGTCGTTCTTTGAAATCCTCGCGCGCCCGAGCCACCATCGCGTTCAGCGACTCTCGTTGCGATAGTTGCTGCCACAGAAACCGGCGCGAGAAGAACCGCGGATAGACGCGATCGCGAATCTCGTCTTTCAACCAACCCTGACTGCGTTCGAGAATCTCTTCAGACTGCTTCTGCAACTCGGCGCGCCGCTCCTGAAGATCTTCGACCAGCAGCGGCTCGCCTTCGATGCGAGTCATGATGCGCGGCGCGACGTAGTACGCGACGACGCCGACGACGCCCGACAGAATGACGACGTAGAACGCGATGTACAGCAACGTCGTGAGCAGACCGCCCGTGTGCGTCCCTGAATGAAGCAACAGCACGACGCCCGCGATCGCCCCGAAGTAGATGTGGGCCAGCATCCAGTACCGCAACGCGCCCGCACGCCGGCGGTAGATCTGTTTGCGCAGCGGGTACGTCATCACGACTGCAACGCCAAACAGTCCCGTCAATCCGGTGAGCCAGCGCATCGTCACCCAGGCGCCGCCAACAACGCCGTCAAACCCATATTTCGCGAGCCCGAGGATCACGGCGACGGCGCTCAGTATCGTCAACAACGCGCCGGCGACGTGCCACGCGCGAGCGAGCGGATCGCTCTTATGAATGTTGCGTCCGATCCCGTGCGTCTTGTCTCTGAAGACAATGCGTCCCTGCGTCGGCGCGATCTCGCTGAAGTATTCCAGCGGATCGACGCGCACCAGCGCGCCTGTCGGACAGTTCTCCTCACACGAGTACGCCTTGCGGCGCGCTCCGGGCGGGTTCAGCGGCGTCTGCTCGCACAGGTTGCACTTGATCGCGACGACGTCGGCTTCACCGGGCTCCGGCGTCACGACCGGATCGATGCGAAAGCTGAACGCCTTCCTCAGCTTCGACACAAACCCGCCGTTCTTCGGCGGCACGTCGCGCGGGACCATCGAGATCGCGTCGTACGGACACTGCGTCGCGCAGTCGTAACAGCCGATACAGCTCGCGGCATCGATGTCGACCTGGCCCAGCGGGTCGCGAAATATCGCGCCAGTCGGACACCCGGTCATACACTCGGGATCCGCGCAGTGCATGCAGACCTGCGGCACGAGCGCGTGCTGAAGCCGCTTCCTGCCGATCGCCACCGGCCGCTCGATCTGAATCCCCCGGCGCAACAGCCGCGACTGCCCGTGGACCTTGTGACACGCCAGCGAACAGTTGCCGCAGCGCACGCACAGGTCCATGTCCATCACGAGCACGTTTGAGCCGTCGACGATCCCGGTCGCGATCTCCTCTTCGGCCGACTTCAGAACGTTCAGATCCGGAACCGATTCGATCGTCAGCGGCAACGCGTCGTCCGCGTTCGAGAAAGCTGAAAAACTGGCGGCGAGTTGTTGGCGCAGTTGTGGGTCGGGCGAGAAGTCAGCGAAGGGGATTTCAAGCACTTCCGTGCGCGCCATCAGACTGGCGTTGTATCTCCACTTGTCCGATTGCTGGATGCCTTCGAGACCGAGAACGTTACCGCCGCCGAGAAAGTCGACGCCGATGCTCTCGTTGATTCCCATCACGACTTCCGGCGACGTTGCATGAAATGGAACGCCGCGCGAGCGTCGCACCCAACCGTTCTTGATGAGGATCAGACGATCGATCGGCTGGCCCTCTTTGCACAGGACGTGGTTTTTCCCGTAGACCATGTAACGCGCCGAACGTCGCAATTCATCAGCCAGCTCCTGGCCCACCGGTTTGTCGCCAATGAGAGCAAGGTCTTCGAGCACGCGACCAAATCCGTGCGCGCGGTACGTCTCGTCAAGCACCTGGCCAAACTTCGGAAGCTTGCGCAGCAGACGCAGCGCGGGACGCGCGACTTCCAGGACCACCGCCGTCTGTCCGTCGGGAACCGTGACGGTCGCGTTGCGTTCAATGCCGGCGAGCAACGCCATCTCGCCGAAACATGATCCGCGTTCGAGTCGTCCAATCTTCTTCTGCCCGCCTTGCCCCTGCGCCCCTTCGCGAACGTATACGTCGAGCGCGCCTTCGACGGCGATGTAGAAAGTGTTTCCACCCCACTCGCCCTGGCGCATGATCGGTTCGCCCGAATCGTACGCGAGCAACCGGACGTACGGCCCGACGCGTTTGCCGTTGCCATAGTCGCGACCCTGGACGATCACTTCCAGATCGGCGCCGTATTTCTGTTTCCCGTTTTGTTCTTCGAAAAGTTCGGCAGTAAGGGGGAGATTCTGGACGGCTTCAACAACGCGACCCCGATCGGTGATTTCGCGTGGCATAGGTTCGCTTATTAAACCACAGATCAAACGAATCGTATGCTAAACTTTCGCAATCAATGTTGCCTGAAAAATTTAATTCACTTCCCCGCGAACAACAGATCGGACAATTCCTCTTCATCGGACTCCCGGGCACGGAACTCGACGCCGAGACTCGCGCGCTCGTCACCGACGTGCAACCCGGCGGCGTGATCATCTTCGGCCGCAACGTCGCCTCGGCCGAGCAGCTTCGCTCGTTGCTCGACGGCGTCCGCGAGCTCGTGCCGACGCCTCCGTTCTTCGGAATCGATCAGGAAGGCGGCCTCGTCGATCGACTGCGCCGCATCTTCACGCCCATGCCGTCAGCGCGAACGATTCGCCAGCACGGCGATCTCGCCGCCGCCCGCGCACTCGGTCGCATTACAGGCGAAACGCTGCGCATGCTCGGCTTCAACATCAATTTCGCGCCCGTGATGTCGATCATGACCGACGATCGCGACCTGCTGTCGAATGGTCTTTATTCGCGATCCTACGGGCGTTCACCGGGTGAAGTGCTTGGCTACACGACCGTCTACATGCGCGGCTTGCAGGGCACAGGCTGTCTTGGCTGTTTGAAGCATTTTCCCGGCATCGGCGCAGGCGAAGTCGACTCGCATGAAGAGATTCCCGTCGTCAGGCTCTCGCACGACGATCTGATCGCGCAGGATCTCGCGCCATACATCGAGCTGTTTCAACGCCGCGACGATCGCGTGCGTTGCGTGATGGTCAGCCACGGCGGTTTTCCGAACATCGACATCATAGAAGAAGTGACCGGCGGACTGCTCGAACCGGCATCGCTGAACTACAACATCGTCACTAAGTTGCTGCGCGAGGAGCTGGGCTACAAACACCTCGTCGTCACCGACGACCTCGAGATGGGCGCGATCACGCGTCATTACGAGATCGGCAACGCAGCCGTGCGCGCGGCGCTCGCGGGCGAAGACATGATGCTCATCTGCGCGTCGCCCGACAAAATCCGTCGCGGTCACGAAGCGCTGCTCGAAGCAGCCGAAAACGGCCGGCTTCCCGAAGCACGCATTCGCGAGTCGCTCAATCGGATCGGCAGGACCAAGTCGATTATCGAACCGCCGCTGCCGCTCGATCTCGAACGCTTTCAGTTTCTTTCCGACAGCATTGCCAAACTCAACAGCAAGCTCAACTACGTTTACGGAGGCGCGATTAAGTGAGGATAAGTAAGTTTATCCTGCTGTTCTCTTTGATAATTGTGATGATAACGGCGGGTTGCCGCAGACGAAGCGACGCCTTCGTCATCGGCCTCGGCGACAACATCCGCACGATCGATCCCATCGGCTCGCCTTCAACCGACGCCGCCAGCGAGCGCGTCCGCACGCTGATGTTCAATACGCTCGTCAAGAAGAACGAGCAGTTTGACTACGTCGGCGAACTAGCGTCAGACATCAAGCGCTCCGACGATGGTCTAACCTTCACGTTCACGTTGCGCGACGGCGTGAAGTTTCACGATGGACACCCGTTCACTTCAGCCGACGTCAAGTACACGCTCGATCTCCTGCTGCGCAGCAGTTTCGCCAAATCCGCCAGCTTCTTCGAAGGAGCGGGAGAGAGTAAACAGGGCCTTATCAAGAGCGTGGAAGCGCCCGATGCGAAGACGGTCGTGGTGACGTTGTCGAAACCGTGGGTCGGTTTGCTGTCGAACCTGGTCGCGATCCCGATGATCGGCAAAGACAGTTACGAAGCGCAAAAGACGCACCCGATCGGCACCGGCCCGTTCAAGTTCGTCAACTACGACAATTCACAACAGGTCGTCGACCTGGAAGCGTTTCCCGAGTACTGGGAAGGTGCGCCCAAACTGCAAAACGTTCGCGTGCGCGTCATCGCCGACATGAACGCGCTCCAGGCTGAACTGCAAGCAGGCCGCGTGGATATCGCGCCGCTGCCGACGAGCCTTTCGCCCGATGCGGTGAAACGCCTCGAAACCGACCCGAACCTCCAGGTGAAAGCCTTCAGCGGCTCGAACGTCATATTGCTCACTTTCAACACCACTTCAGCGCCGCTCGACAACGTGAAAGTCCGGCAGGCAATCGCGCACGCCATTGACCGGCAGAGCCTCATCAACAACCTGTTGCTCGGTTTCGGCAAAGTCGCCCACTCGATCATTCCCGAAGAGTCGTGGGCTTACTCTCCGGGCCAGACTTATTCCTACGATCCGGCAATGGCGAAGAAACTGCTCGACGAAGCGGGATTCCGCGATCCGGACGGCGATGGCCCGCAGATGCGTTTCGATAAGCCAATCAATTACGGTTTGTCAGGCAGCAGCGTCGCCGGGCGGCAGTACGCCGTAGTCGTTCAGAACCAGCTCAAGGAAGTCGGCATCCCGATCAATATTCAGACTTTCGAGGGTACGACGCTGTTCGACGAGATGCGTAATGGCAACTTTCAGATCGCGTACTCGCAATGGGTCGGCGGCAACCAGGATCCGATCTTTTACAAAGACCTGTTCGCGACTTCGGAGATTCCCACTCGCCAGCGACCGGCGCGCAATCGCAGCCGCTACAGCAATCCCGAACTCGACAAGCTTCTCGACGAAGCGGTGAACACCTTCGATCGTCAGAAGGCGCGCGAGCTTTACGTCAAGGTCCAGGACATCGTCAGCCGCGACGTGCCGGCGTTTCCGTGGTGGTATCAGTCGAACATTGTGATCGCGCGAAAGAACGTCGGGAACATCAAGGTGGATGCGAGCGGCGATTGGGGTTTCGTCAAGAACCTCACGCGCGAGCAGTGAGCCTTACGCGCAAGCGGTGAGCCTTACGCGCGAGCGGTGAGCCTTACGCGCAAGCGGTGAGATCGCCGGCGCGGATCGCGCCTTCGCGCAGCACGCGCGGCGGTGACGTGATTGCGTCCAGGACCGTCGAGGGTTCCGTGGCCGTGACTTCGCCGCCATCGAGGATCAGGTCGAGTCCTTCCGGAAAATAAGCTCGCACGTCATCGGCAGAACGGGCGGGCTCACGGCCCACGGGGTTCGCGCTCGTAGCGGTCAGCACACCGCCACACTCACGCACCAGCCTGCGAACACCATCGTCATTCGGAAGCCGCACGCCGACCGTTTTCGTTCCGGCGGTGATCCCGTCCGGCAACTCCTCAACGGCTTTTCCGATAATCGTCAACGGACCGGGCCAGAACTTCGCCGCGATTCTGTTGAACTCCTCGGTACGCTCGATAATCAACCGGTCGAGTTCACGGATATCGGAAATCAAAAGCAGGATCGGTTTGTCATCTTCCCTGCCCTTCAACGCTCGCACTCGCGCAACCGCCGTCACGTTGAATGGATCCGCGCCGAGCCCGTAGAACGTATCGGTGCGAAACGCAATCACGCCGCCCTGTTTGATTATTTCGTTTTCCAATTCGTATCGATCCGCGTTGTCTTGAGACTCGGCGCGTCCAGCACGTTCGAGTCAAATCCCGAGACGTAAGGTTTTACGACTGCGTAGGACGAAGCGAAGTAGATGGGCATCGCTTTCAAGTCTTTCAACGCGTCAGTTTCCGATTCAGGCGGGTCGTGCTCGAACAGCATTTGCAAATTGGTCAGCTCGCTCATCGTCTGCATCACCATGCCGCGACGGACTAGATCGTAATCGCCCGCGCGAATGGCGGCTTCGTAATCTTCCCAGTTCTTGACCACGATCTCGGTTTCGACGTTCAGCACGGCGCGCCACATCGCGGCGATCGACTGCGCCACGATTCGCTGTTGCTCGTTGCGATTGATCAGCAGCCTGATGACGGGAAAGCCGTCGCCGTCCGGGTAGCCAGCGTCGGCGAGCAGCGTGCGGGCCTTGTTGGCGTCGTATTCGAGCAGCTCCGTTTCATCGACAACGGGCTTCTCGCCGGACATAGCTTGCGGCAGAAACTTTTCGGCAGGTTCCGTTGAACCGCCCAGATCGTCGCGGCTGATTCGTTTGCGATCGATCGCCAGCGCCAGCGCTTCCCGCACGCGGACGTCGTCAAAAGGCTCGCGCGCGGCGTTGAAGCCGTAGTAAGTAAGGGCACCGAACGTAGAACGACGGAAGTCCTGGTACGGTGCGAGCAGTTTCAGCGCGAGTGGCTCGAAAGGCGCGTTGGTGACGGCGTCGACTTCACCCGCGCGGTACGCGGCGAGTGCGTCTTCCGCGTTCGCTGTATTCACAAACGTGACGCGATCGAGTGCGACTGAAGCATCGTCCCAGTAAGTTTTGGCGCGTTCGAGCTGGACGCGATCGCTTTGCGCCGCCGTCAATTGGAACGCGCCGTTCGAAATGAGCTCGTGTGACTCGAGACGTTGTGTTCGATCGGCAGCATCAACTTTTACCGGACGAAACACCGGATGAGCGACCAACGAGGGGAAACTCTGATCGGCGTGGTGCAGCGTCACCTGCAAAACGTGTTCGCCGAGCGCGCGTGCGCCGAAAGGCGGCGGCGTGAGTGTCGGCGACGGTTGTTCGGTTGGAGCGGGCGGTTTTGTCGTCGCTGTTGCGCCTTCGATGTTTGCGAGCAACTCCGTGTGCGGAGCGAGTGGACCGATCTTGAGCGTGCGTTCCCACGAGCGAACGAAGTCGCCGGCCGTAACGCGTTCGCCGTTGGACCAGCGCGCGTTATCGCGCAGGTAGAAAGTCCAGACGCGCCCGTCGACCGACGATTCCCAGCGCGTGGCAACGCCAGGAATGGGCGCCAATGTTCGCGGGTCGTAATCGGTAAGTCCCTCGAACAGCGCGCGCACGGCGTCGGTATCAGGCGCAGCGGCCGCGAATGCGGGATCGAACGTCTGCGGCAGCCCGCCGTCGCTCCAGCGAAGCTCCTGCGTGCGCGGCGGATTGATCGCGCCGTAGTACGTCGATGGCTGTTCACCGCTGAAACAACCGCTGTGCGTGAGACACAGCATCAGCAACAGCGAGCAGAATGGGGAGATTCGTTTCATTTACGTAGTTCGTTATAAACCTGAATGGTCCGCGTTCGTGTCGGTTCGAATCCATCCGACGTGTCGATCAGGTAATCGGCGTACTTCTGTTTCTCTTCCTGCGGCATCTGCGATGCGACGCGTTGCTGCGCCTCCGCGAGCGAGAGGTTGTTGCGCAGCATGAGCCTTTCGAGCTGAACTTCGGGCCGGCAGTGGACCACGATCAGCTTGTCAAAACGCTTGTAGCCGCCGGACTCGATCATCAGCGCCGCGTCGATGACTCCTATACCATTCGGATCTTCGCTTTCCCACTCGCGCATGATTTCGTCCTGGCGCGCAATGATGAACGGGTGAAGCACGTGATTCAACTGTTGGCGCTTGGATTCGTCGCCGAAGACAATGGCCGCCATGCGCGCGCGATCGAGTGTTCCGTCGGACGCAAGAACGTCCTCGCCGAATACTTCAGCAACCGCTTTCAAACCTGCGGCGCCGGGCATCACAACCTCACGCGCCGTTTGATCCGCGTCGAGTACGTGACAACCGAGCTCGGCAAACACGGATGTGACGAATGATTTACCAACAGCGATCGATCCGGTTAAGCCGACGCGAAGCATTGATTTGTACTTTGTGCTTTGTGCTTTGTGCTTTGTACTTCGTACTTTGTAACCTGACCTCACAATGTAAGGCGAAACCAAGCTCTAAGTACCAAGCACAAAGTTCAAAAATTAGCCTCTCCGCGCTTGTGCGGCGCGGAACGTATTCTTCATGAGCATCGCGACGGTGAGTAACCCAACGCCGCCGGGTACCGGCGTCAGCTTTCCAGCGACTTCAGCCGCTTCCGCCGGATGAACGTCGCCGACAAGCGTGTAGCCTCGCTTCGACAGCACCGCCAGGCGCTTCTCGGCGTCCGCGCCGAAGAGATTTTTCACCTCGCCGGCGTCGCTGACTTTGTTCATGCCGACGTCGACCACGGTTGCGCCCGGCTTAATGTGCTCTCCGCGGATCATTCCCGCACGGCCGATGGCGACGACGAGTAAATCAGCCTCGCGCGTCACCGACGGCAGGTCGCGTGTGCGCGAGTGACAGATCGTGACCGTCGCGTCGCGCTGCAGGAGCAGTTGCGCCATCGGCCGCCCGACAATCTGACTGCGCCCGACGACACAAGCGCGCGCGCTGCGAATCTCGATCCCGCTGTCTTCGAGTAACTCGATGATTCCCGCCGGCGTACACGGCACGAACACCGGCCTGCCCAGCGCCAACTTTCCCGCGTTAACGGGATGGAAGCCGTCAACGTCCTTGGCCGGGTCGATCGCCTCGATGATGGCGCGCTCTTCGATCTGGTTCGGCAACGGAAGCTGCGTGAGTATGCCGTCGACGTCGTCGCGCGAATTTAACGAACTGATCAGGCTCAGCAACTCCTCGGTCGTCGTCGACTCCGGCAACGCGTGGTGTTCGGAGCGAATGCCGACCTCTTCACAGGCCTTGATCTTGTTGCCCACGTAAACAGCCGACGCCGGATCGTCGCCGACGCGCACCGCCGCGAGACACGGACGAATGCCCTGCGTCTCGACCATCTGTTCGATCTGCGTCTTTACATCATTCTTGATCCTGGCGGCCAGTGGGCCACCTTCCAGCGAAGTCGCGATAGTTATCATTGTTTGCCCAATAGTATAATTCGTCGCATGTTGTTGGCTAGACTGCTTATTCTAATAGTTTTATCGGCGGTTTCGGCGCTTTCTATTGCCGCCCAGCCGAACACCGACTATCTCCGCGGCCGTGAAGCTGAAAAATCGGGCGACGTCGCCAGCGCTACCGCGAATTATCAGGCCGTCGTAGCGCGTAACTCGGTTTTGAGAGAGTACGCGCTTTACAGACTCGCACGGCTCGCGCGCGCGACCGGCGATCTGCCGCTCGAACGCGAACGGCTGCGACGTTTGTTGGTTACGGCACCGTCAAGTCTCCTCGCCGAAACCGCAACGCTGAGACTCAGCCGCAGCTATTTCGAAAGCGGAGACTTTGCAGCCGCCGCCGATGCCGCGAAACCACTGACTGCCTCGAAAAACGTTTCGCTCTCGCGCGAAGCGGCGCTGTTGATGGGTCAGTCGCTCGCGCGAGCCGGAAAAGCGGGCGAAGCGCGCGAAGTCTTCACCCGGCTCGTGATGCAGATGCCCGACGCTTCGCGGCCTGACGACTTCGCGTTAGCCGCCGTTCGCGAGCTCGATGCAAGCGATAACGCAGGCGATAACAAGGCGAGCTTGCCTGAAGCCGAACACCTGTTGCGCGCTTCCGTCTACCAGTTCAACCGCGATTTCGCCGGCGCGCGCGTTCACTACCAGGCCGTTGTCGATCAGTTTCCGCAAAGCGGCACAGTGCCGAACGCGGTCTATCAACTGGCGCGCGGGTTCTACCTCGAAGCGAAGTATGACGACGCGGCTAAGCTGTTCCAGAAGGTGTTTGACACGTATCCCGAGTCGTCGAGCGCCCGCGACGCGTTGAGCTTTCTCGGTTCGACATACCTGCGCATGAAGCGCTACGAAGACGCGATCGCCGCCTACAAGCGATTCATCGAGCGCTTTCCCGACGCGCCAGGCCCCGAACGACCTTATCTCAACCTCATCGACGTCCTTCACGAAGCCGGACGGCACACCGAAGCGCTCGATTGGGTGCAGCAGACGCGAGCGCGTTTCCCGAAACAACTCGGCGACGTGCTGGCGCTGTTTGCGCAACTGCGAATTCATTTCGCGCAGGCAAACTGGCCCGCCGCCGCGCGCGATGCTGAAGAGCTGGCGAAATTTTCAGACTTCGGCGGCCCGTTCGTGCCCGGCGCAACGAATGCCACCGAAGTCAGTTTTCTCCGTGGATACGCGCTGGAACAGGCCGGTCGCACGGAAGAAGCCGTCGCGGTCTACCTCTCGATTCCCGACGGCCGCAACGCGTACTACGGAATGCGCGCGACGCAACGGCTGCTCGCGCTCAGCAATAACAACTTCGTGCGAATGCAGTTGAACTCGCTGCTGAACGAAGCGAAGTCTGAGCAACCCGAGAAAGCGAGAATCGCCGCGCAATCCGCGCTGCGGTTAACGAACGATCCTAAGATTCGCGCCGAGATACTGAACCGTTTGCGAGTCGCTTACGAAGCGCTTCCCGCGTACCGGCTGCCGAAGTTCAATCGAGTGTCGCTCGCGAGCAAAGATCCGGAAACCATCGGCGACATACTGCTTTCGCTCGAACTTTACGACGAAGCGCTGCCCGAATTGCTCGCGTCGCGCGGGGCCGCTGCGCCCACGCCGGACGAGGCATACACGATCGCGCTCCTCTCGTTGCGTGCAGGGCTGCCGAACCGGGCTGTTCGTTTGGCCGAGCAGGTCTGGAAGACGGTTCCCGCGGACTACGTCATCGAGCTTGCGCCACGCGATCTGGTCGAGCTTCTGTATCCTGCGCCGTTTCGCGAGTCGCTTCTGAAACACGCACCTTCGCGAAACGTCGATCCGCGATTCGTCCTGTCAATCGCGCGGCAGGAATCGCGATTTCAACCCGACGCGAAATCGGTAGCGGCGGCTCGCGGAATGATGCAGTTCATTCCCGCCACCGCCAACCAGATCGCCGCGCAACTGAACCTCAAGCGCTTTGATCAGGACGATCTTTACAACGCAGACACCGCGATCCTTTTCGGCTCACAATACCTCGCGAACCTGTTCAAGCTGTTTCCGGACCAACCGCAGGCCGTCGCGGGCTCGTACAATGGCGGCGACGACAATCTCACGCGCTGGATCGCCCGCTCACGCGCCACTGATCCGGACCGGTACGTCCCCGAGATCGGTTTCGCGCAAACCAGGGACTACGTCTACAAAGTGCTGGCGAACTTCTGGATCTACCAACGCCTGTACGACGCGCAACTCCAACCGTTAAGCAAATGAAAAACTGTCTGCTTCTCCTGCTAATCGTCATCGCCAGTCTCGGCGGCGCTGCGTCGTGCCGGCGCACTTCCGGCAACGAGAAGCGCTACGAGCTAAAGGGCAAGGTCGTTATCGTCGAACCGGAAAAGCACCTCGTGACGATCAAGCACGAAGACATCAAGGGTTACATGCCCGGCATGACGATGCCGTTCACCGTTCGCAATGACTCCGATTTCGGGATGCTGGTTCCGAATGCCGACGTCACCGCGACGCTGGTCGTCGACGGCTCGCAGTCGTGGCTGGAAGATCTTTTCGTCGTCGTGAAACAAGGCGAGAACGGCGCTGCGCCTGCGGCCGCGATGCAGGTAAAGGAAGGCGATGAAGTTCCGGACTACGCTCTCGTGAACCAGGACGCGAAAGAGATCCGCCTCCGAAACTATCGCGGCAAGACGCTGCTGCTGACGTTCATCTACACGCGTTGTCCGTTGCCGGAGTTTTGCACGTTGATGAGCAACAACTTCGCGCAGATCGATCGGCAACTGGGCGACGATCCGGAGCTATACGCAAAGACGCACCTGCTCAGCATCAGCATCGATCCGGCGTACGACAAACCGGACGTCCTGCGCAGTTACGGCGCCGCGCACACGGAGCGTTACGAAAAGGAGACGTTTGCTCACTGGGAGTTTGCGACGGGGACGGAGCAACAGGTGAAGGAGATCGCGCAGTATTTCGGGCTGCGGTATTTTCCGGACAACGGTCAGATCATTCACGGTTTGAGGACCGTGATCATCGATCCGGATGGGAAGGTCGTGAAGGTCTACACCGGCAATGATTGGAAACCGGAAGACGTCGTCGCGGAACTCAAGAAGACCGTTCAATAACAGACGTTCGGATTATCGCGCCGCGCAAGTAGGGTTATTGGTCATTTGTCGTTTGACATTTCTCATTTGTCATTTTGGAAGGTTGGAACTTGCCCTGCACAGTTTACGGTCGTGTTTCGCTGAGCCAATGGCAAATGAAAAATGTCAAACGACAAATGACCAATGCCCCGGTTACTCCAGACCCTTGATCTTCTTGATCTCTTCCGTCAGCACCGGCACTGCTTCAAACAGGTCGCCGGCGATGCCGTAATCGGCGATGTCGAAAATCGGCGCTTCGGGATCCTTGTTGATCGCCACGATCGTTCCCGAATTCTTCATGCCGACCAGATGCTGAATCGCACCTGAGATACCGAGCGCAACGTAGAGTTTCGGCGCGACGGTCTGTCCCGACGATCCGATTTGACGATCGATCGGAAGCCACTCAGCGTCGCAGATCGGGCGTGACGCCGCGAGATCGCCGCCCAGCACTTCCGCCAGCTTCTCCGCCAGCGCGAGATTGTCCTTGCTCTTGATGCCGCGTCCGACGGCGACGATCACTTCAGCCTTCGTCAGATCGACAGCCTGTTTCGCTTCCTGGAACGGCGGCTCGGGAACCATGCGCACGTCGCCGATGTTGACCTCGACGTTCTCAACTGTCGCCGAACCGCCTTTGGTTGCGTGGTCCGGCCGGTAGGCGCCGCTTTGGAAAGTCGCGAACACCGGTGGCTCGCCATCGGACGAAACGTCAGCGTCGAGCTTGCCGAGAAAGATGCGGCGAGTGAAACCGACCTTGCCGTTGTCGGCTTTCGCGCGGATGCAGTCGCTGATCAACGATTTCTGAAATCGCGCGGCGAGCTTCGGGGCGAAGTCGCGCACCTGGTAAGTGTGCGTCAGGAAGACGAGGCTCGGATCGGTTTGTTTGACGATCTGTTCGAGGGCGTCGGCGTAAGCGTCGGGCGTGTAGTCGCTGAGCTTCGGGTTGTTGACGCAGATCACGCGAGCGATGTCGTACGCGGCGATGTCCTGCGCGAGAGCGGAGACGTCGGCGCCGAGCACGACGGCAGTCACTGGTTGCTGCAACTCCGAGCCAAACGACTGCGCGGCCGCGATGGCCTCGAACGAGCTGCGATTTACGACGCCAGCTTTGTTTTCAATAAAGACGAGTATGCCGTTAGCCATTGCCTAATAAACTCTCGCTTCCGTGTGCAGCTTTTGCGCCAGCTCGGCCGCGCCAGCCTTCGCGTCGCCGTTGCCTAGCATCTGCGTCTGTTTCGTCTTCTGCGGCAGGTAGATCCTCTCGATCTTCTGGTGCGAGGGACGATCGACGACGTCAGCAGGCGCGGCGACTTCCTTAATCTCTTTCTTCTTCGCCGCCATGATGCCCTTCAACGTCGCGTAACGAATCTGACTGATGCCGGATTGGATCGTCAGCAGCGCAGGCAGCGGCATCGTGTACCACTGGTACCAGCCGCTTTCCAATTCCCTTTTAACGCGAAACACGTCGGCCCTGGCATCGACTTCGATCACGATCGTCGCGTGTGGCAGACCGAGCAGCTCGGCCATGATCACGCCGGTCTGGCTGTAACCGTAATCGTCCGATTGCAGGCCCGTCATGACGAGATCGGGTTGCTCGTCGCGAATCGCGCCGGCCAGGATCGTGGCGGCGGCGAACGGCGA
>DASURS010000227.1:0-45220 GCA_036279935.1 Pyrinomonadaceae bacterium | reverse complement strand
ATCCGCGTCTGGTGAATTATCTGAACAGTCTGGTGATTCGCGCGCATGGACGGATCTATCGCGCCGAGTCGCACGGCTCGAAGAGGATTCTTTACTACTTCACGCACGAGCTGCCGCAGACGTTTCGCCGCACATGGCGCTACACGTTCTTATCGTTCGCCGTCTTCTTCGTGTTCGCGGCATTCAGTTTTCTCGCGACTCGTTACGATCCGGAGTTTTCCGAGCTCGTCGGCGTGCCTCCCGCGTTCCGCGAGGTTTACATCGAAACGAAAACGCCATGGTGGGAATCGCTCAATGAAGCTAACCAGCAGGGCGCGAGCCAGATCATGACCAACAACATCATGGTCACGATCTACACGTTTGCTTTCGGCGCGACGTTCGGCGTCGGAACGCTGTTCTATCTGGCCCACAACGGCGCGAACATCGCTTCAGTGCTGGCACTGACGTATCGCGCCGGGTTCGGAAAAGAGCTGGTAACGTTCATGGTGGGCCACGGCGTGATCGAGTTGTCGTGTATCTTCATCGCGGGCGGCGCCGGATTGTTGATTGGGACTGCGATGATCATGCCGGGTAACCTGACGCGCGCCGATGCACTGAGGACGCGTGGAATGGAAGCGGTGCGTTTGATGTTGGGCGTGGCTGTGTTGCTGGCGATCGCCGGGGTTATCGAAGGATTTATCTCACCAGCGCCGATCGATCCGCGTATCAAGTACAGCATCGCCGCGGTCACGGGCGTCGCGCTTTATTCGTACCTGCTGTTCATGGGCCACAAGTAACGCCTTCGGCCACTACAACAGACCTCGTTCTTTCACGCGCAGATACGTTTCCAGCAACGCGGGCGCCAGCGCCGCCGCCGTCACGTCGAGCGCCAGGCCGCCAATCGATTCCACCAGGCGCAACGCTGCTTCGCGGTGGTAAATGATCTCTTCCGCAACAGATTGAGTGAACACAGCGCGCGCGGTCGACGGTGTGTCACGAACGACCGCCTTGAGATCTCTGTCGGCGATCGTCACTACGAGCGGTAGATGACGAGGCCGCAGCAAGTGAAGCGACGTGAGTAACTCCTTCGAGCCTTCCTCGTCGACGAGGTCGGTCAGCAGAATGACTAAAGCTCGGCGCTTGCTGTTTGCCGCGATGAACTCGAACGCGTGCGGATACGACGGCTCGATCATTTCGGGCTCGACTGCGTACAGCGCTTCGAGCGCAGCGTCGATGTGGTCGCGACCGCGGCCGGGCGCGAGATAACTCTTGATCCGGCGGCCAAAAACCACGAGGCCCGCGTTGTCACCAGCGCGAGCCGCGGCGGAAAAGAGAGCGAGCGTTGCGTGGACAGCGGAGTCGAGTTTCGTCTCCTGTTCGATGCGGGCCGTCATCAGGCGGCCGGCATCGAGCGCGATCAGAATCGTCTGATCGCGTTCGATTTGATACTGGCGCGTCGTCAACTTGCCGCGCCGTGCAGTGGCAGTCCATGAGATGTGGCGCAACTCGTCACCACGAACGTAGTCGCGCATGGACTCGAATTCGCGTCCTTCGCCGCGCCACGACGTCTTGCGATGTGACGAAACTACCGATCGCGCGCCGAGCGCTTTCAGTTCGGCTTCTCGCGCGCGACGCATGTTTGGGTAAACCTTTACGATCGCAGGCTCGGAAGCGCGCGTGTCGCACCAGACGAGATTGAGCAGCGAGCGAAAGCGCACGGCCGTGTAACCAAATTCTAGCCGGCCGCGACGATTCGGCGTGACGCTGTAGATCAGCGTGGCGGTGCTGTGCGCGTCGATGCGAAGTTGGCCTTCGCGCGATCCGTTGAGCACCATCTGCGGTGGATACTCGTCTTTCAGTATCAGCGAGACGGCGCGCCTGGAGTCGTTTTGAATCTGTACTCTGACTTCAGTCTCGGCGCCCATCGCGAAGCGGCCGCCGAACCCGCGGTAGATGCGCAGACCGGCGGGAAGGCGGCTGATGCGCGAATCGAAGATAGCGGCGCCGATGAGCAGCAGGTTGTAAGCGAGCGCCAGCCACGCCAACCATGGACGGCCCCACGATAACGCGAGAGGAACGAACGCCAGCGCCAACAGGAAGTAGAAGAGTTTAGTGAAAACGAAGCGCAACGTTCGGGAGTTTAGCTCTTTTTGTTCGCTTGTATGTAGTCCTTGAGTTTGTTTTTGTCAGGATAGTCGGGGTTCTTTTTGAGGTACTCCTCGTATTCGATGGCGGCTTTGTCTTTCATGCCGGCGGCATTGTAGAGCCAGCCGAGACGCAGGTGAGCTTCGGGACGACCGAGTTTGGCGGCTTCGTTCAAGTATGGAATTGCTTTCGAACCCTTTTTGACTTGCAGGTAGCACTCGCCGATCAGGTAGTTTGCCTCGCCTGACGTCGGATGCAACTCAACTGCCTTCGTCAGCGGATCGATCGCCTCTTCGTATCGCTTTTGCTTCGAGCGCAATCTTCCAAGATTCAACTGGGCGCGAGGTGAAGCCGGCTTGATCTCGATGGCGTGCAGATAAGCCTTTTCGGCTTCGTCAAACTTTTCCTGTGCGAAGTAGATAGAGCCAAGCGCAGTCCACGCCTGAAAATCGCCCTTGTCTGTTTCTACAATCTGCTGCAACAGCGTGCTCGCCTGGTCGTACTTCTTTTTCCCAACTGCTTCCTCTGCTTTGACGAAGAGGTGGCTGGTTGAAGCCGGACGATCGTAAACGTCAGCGGCCGAAATCACGCCCGGCGTGCCGGCTGTCGTTCCCGATCTCCAACGAAATTCGAGATCGTTCTGGTAACCGTAGGGACTGTTGCTCAAAATCCTGCCACCGATTCTGATCTGCGTTAAGCGCCCGATCTCTCTGTTGTTGACTTCGGCCACAATCTCGTATTCACCCTCTTTCAAGCTGGTAAACCGGTACCGGCCGCGGCTCGAGACCATTTGGCGTCCGACCTCACCGTCCGTTACACGACGAAGGATGAGGGTCACTTCCTGCGACACTACCTCGTTGTGCTCACCCACGATGCGAACGTCCCCGAAGATCGTCAGGTTTCCCTGGGCCATTGCGGCCGTCGCGCAGAGTTGAACAGCAACAAGAGTAAGAAGCAGTGTTGCGAAGGTGCTGAATAGTTTGCGCATGGTAAATCTCCAAAAACCAGTGCGGGAATCGCGGTGTGTTCGATGTTCGGAAGAAAAAGCGGGCTCCCACTTTCGTGAGAGCCCGTGGAAAGGTGTTACCTCAAGTGTGAAATTAGAAGCTGTAGCGAATCGCGAATTGCATTTCGCGAGGCGCGCTAGCTGAAGTCGTGATCTGTCCGAAAGTTGTGCCAGTGATGCCAACCGCCGGCAAGCCGAAGCTGTTGTGGTTGAAGGCATTGAATGACTCCCAACGGATCTGCAGGCTCTGGTGCTCTGACCACGGCATTTGGAAGTTCTTCAAGACTGCCGTATCGAGGTTCCAGAAGCTCGGTCCGCGGAAGGTATTTCGGTTTCCGATCTCGCCGTGATGCGGGAATCGAATGATGCCCTGATCAGGTTTGGCCGGATTGAACACCACAGTAGGATCCTGGAAGAACTGGATCGTATTGCTGGTGGTGTCATGGATACCCTCTTGCAGACCGGCGATGTTCGACGAATTGTAAGCCGCCGGGCTGTTGAAGTTGAAGCCCACCGGGAACGCCGTGGTGGTCGTGCCGAACGGCAAGCCAGTGCGAGCAGTGAAGATACCGGTCACTTCCCAACCACCGATGATCTGGTTCAACCAACCAGGAGATCCGCCGCCAAAACGCTGCCCCCGGCCAAACGGCAACTCGTAAATGAAGTTGGCATTGACGAGGTGACGAACGTCGAAGTCAGAGTTTCCGCGGCAAACGCGCAGGTTGGTCAAATCGCAGACGAGGCCGCCCGCGACGGTATTGGCCACACTGGACCCGTTGTCGATCGAGTGGGACCAGGTGTAGTTGAAGTCAAACTGGAGACCCTGCGAGAAGCGTTTCCGCAAGCTCACCAGCATACCGTCGTAGGTTGAAGCGCCCTGATTCGAGATGTAGATGTTAGTGCCGAACTGCGCACTCATACCCACATTCGAGAGCAGCAAGCCCTGCGCGAAGAGTCTCTGGACCTGGTCCGAGGTGTCGCCGCGAAGGACGAACTGGCGTGACGTTCCATTCGCCAGAATGAACTGAGTGCAGCTGCGACCAACGAGCGCCAGGCAGTTTGCCACGCCGAAGTTGGCCTGAACGGCCGCGTTTAACTGGTTCTCGAACCATGGTTGGTCCGGAATCGTATTGAAGAGCGCGTTCCCCGTTAAACCGGCAGTGGTATTCGCCTGCAACGGCGCCTGAAGCGCGTTGAAGGCGTCGAACATCAACTGGCCGGAAGCTGGGTCTCTGAAGTTCAGCGCCTGCGAGAGATCCGCCTGCGAGAACAGCTTGCGTCCCTGGCGTCCTACGTACGACGCTTCGAGAATGAAGTTACCCGGCAGTTCGCGCTGGAAGCCAAAGCTGTACTGGATCGAGTACGGGATCCGGAAGCGCTGGTCAACGGCGTAGTTGAACTCACCCGACGCGAGACCGAATGGGAATCCGTCTTCGACGAACGGGGTGAACGGACGGGTAATGGTCGGCGCCACGTTGGCGACGGGGAGAGTGCTGATGCCCGTGAAGCGCGGATTGTTGATCAACGCCTGGGCTGCAGTGGCCTCTTGACCGTAGATAGTGGTTGCCGAGTTGTCGAACAGGTACGAAACCTGGTCCTGAATGAAGGTGATGGCGCCGCCGGGCCGGTCGAATACCACCGAGCCGCCGCCGCGAATCACGGTCTTGTTGTCTCCGAAGAGCTTGCCCAGGAAGCCTTCCTTGAAGTTGGGCGTGTAGGCGAAACCGAATCTCGGAGCAAAGTTGTTCAGGTCGGTCTCATAAAGCGAGCGGCCATTGTTGGCCTTGCCGATCAAGTCATAACGAAGGAAAGGCTCAACAGTGTCGCCACGAACGCCGGCGGCGTTCTGACGCTGCCTGAGATCGAACAGTGTACGCATGTCAACGTCCTGAGCAGCCTGGAAGCCGTTGGCTTCGTACGGCGCCGGATAAAGGTGCCAACGAACGCCAAAGTTCAACGTCAGGTTGTTGCGGAGTCTCCAGTTGTCCTGGACGTAGAGTTCGTACTCGTCGTAGCGATATTCGCGCTTTTTGCCGGTTCCCGGCGCAAAAGCGTTGCCCTCTGGATCGTAGTTGAAGTTGGTCGCAACCTGTGCGTAACGTCCCAGAAGGAAGGTGAACGCGGCGTCGTAGTTGCCGGTGATCGTCGTGTTGGTGTTTGACGCGATCGTGGCCGGTCTAAGGGAGGGATCGAGCGCTCCGAGAAGACCACCGATGCCAACGGTTGGGAAGTTGAAGTCATTCACAAGGCCGGACTTCTGCTTGATCGGTTTGAACGAACCACCAAACTCGATCGAGTGCGTTCCCTTGGTCCACGTCGCGTCATCGCGAATCGTGGGAACAGGCACGAATCGGTCCTGCTCGCTGATGCTTGCGAACGGCGCCGAAAGACCCATACCGAAGGTAAAGGAGTTCGGAAACGCCGGCGCGAAGTTATTCGGGAAGCCCAATCCCGAGCGGGCCACACCCACTGTCGCCTGGTTCACAAAGGTCGGGCTGGCCGTCCAGGTGTGACCGACGACCCAGGTGTAGTCTTTGACGATGATCTGAGCGGTCTCAGGATCGCCGGGGAATTGGGCCGCCACGGAGTTAACCGTGTCAGTCTGTACGCGACGAGCGATGTTGAAACGGCCAAACAGTTTGTGAGCCGAGCTGGCGTTCCAGTCGATGCGCGTCGTGTAGGTGTTGTCTTGGCGTTTCGAAGGAGCGTTGAAACGGAAGCCTCCCGTGTTGATGCCGTCGCCGGCATTCAAGTCGTTGGCAACCGGATAACGACTGTTGATGAAGCTCAGCAGCGAGCTGTTTCCACCTACGCCCTTGGGATCAAGAGCCTGCACCTGTGCCGGCGTCAGGATCGTGATGCAGTTCGGATTGATGTTCAGCCGAGCGCCAACACCGCAGCCCGCATTGTTGTTGATGTATGCGAGTCCGCCGTTTCTGAAGTGGTTCAGGGGAACGGTGCGCAGGTTCGATACCTGCTGCGCGTCACGCCGTCCTTCGTAATCGAAGAAGAAGAAGAGCGCGTCTTTCATGATCGGACCGCCGATGCTGCCGCCAAACTGGTTGCGCGTCAGCGCCGGACGAGCGATGCCAGCGCGGTTGTTGAAGAAGCTGTTCGCCGCGGTGGCTGCCGTGCGGTTGAATTCACGAACGTTGCCGTGAAACTCGTTGGTGCCGCCTTTGGTCACCAACTCGACCTGGCCGCCGCTGCTTCGTCCATCAGCAGCACCGGGATTCGTCGACACAGCACGAAATTCCTGAATCGCATCGATGGGAGCATTACCGACCGTAGCAGCAAACTGGCCAGTCGCCTGGTCGTTCGCGTCGATTCCGTCAACCGTGATGTTACCCTGGTCAGCGCGCGCTCCAGTGACCGAACCGATGCGGTTCGTGCCCGTTGCGCCGACGTTGTTTCCGACGACGCCCGGTTGAAGTCCGATGAGCGCCGCAGGGGAGTTACGAAGCTGAATCGGAAGATCTTTGAGCCTGCGCTCGCCGATCACGTTTCCGATACTGGCGTCAGTGGTGTTCAGCGTGACTTCGTTCGAAGCCGTGACGACCACTGTTCCCGATACTTCGCCGATGGTCATTTCGGCGTTGTGAGTCGCAGTGGTGCCTACACCGAGAGCCACGTCATTGATAACCAGAGTTTGAAAACCTGGATTCGTAAACGTGAGAGTGTAACCGGGACCGGGCAACACTTTCTGGAACTCGTACACACCTTGATCATTGGTCTTGGTGGTCAGCTCAGCACCGGTTTTAGTATCTGTCAACTTAACGTCAGCGCCGGCAATCACAGCGCCGTTGCTGTCTTTCACTGTTCCTGTCACACCAGCGGTGCTCTGGGCCATAGCGGATACAGCGGCAAGGCACAGAGTCAGAGACGCCAGCATGAAGGCATAAAGCAATTTCTTCATTTGGGCTCCTTCCCGAAACATACTTTTTTGAAGGGACCTCCTTAAAGCTGCTAACCAAACTCTCTCAGCTTAAGAAGCCAAACAAGAACCAAACCGCTAAAGCAAGGGTGACGGCATGGCTTTTGTCCAAGTAATAAACAGAACGGGCCTCGGGAACCAACCGATTATCGAGGCGATACTGGGCCGTTCTTTGTCAAAGCCAAATCTCACTTTTTAGGATTCGTGAGATAGAAGTTGGAACGCACTGGGGAGACCAACCGCGTCTGATGACGCAAAGAATGTTCCGATATACGTTTTTTAGGATACTGAGGCAAAAATCCTAGAAAGATCCCCGGCAAGGCGGGCGTGAGGCCGTACCTGAATCCAAAAAACAAAAATTATTTACAATTTTTCAAATTGGCACAGTCGCGGAGCATCCACAAATATGGACAGAAAGACACATTTTTCGAACATTTCGGGCCGTTTTCAGCGAGGTACTTCAGCCGCTTTTAAGATGTCTGTCACGACTGAATCGGGAGTCACTCCGTCGAGTTCCGCCTCCGCGCGCAAGGTGAGTCGATGACGAAGCACCGGTAACGAAACGTCACGCACATCGTCGGGAGTTACGAAGTCGCGACCTCGAATCGCAGCAACCGCCTTCGAGCACAAGAGCAGCGCAACTGACGCGCGCGGGCTCGCGCCGTAGTGAATGAACGGATGTATGCGAGTGCGTCGAACCAGATCGACTGCGTAGTGCTGCACGCCCGGTTCCATTCGCGCGCGCGCGACTTCTTCGCGACAACGAATGATCGCATTCGGATCAGGAAGCGGTTGTATATCGACTTGATCCAATCGCTTCGAATTGAAACCCGCGTCCCAACGCGCGAGCACTTCGCGCTCGTGCTCTTCGCTTGGATAACTCAAAATTATCTTCAGTTGAAAACGATCGAGCTGCGCCTCCGGCAATGGATAAGTTCCTTCGTACTCGATCGGGTTCTCCGTAGCCAGCACTGTGAAGATCGGCGGCAACTGATAGGCGTCGCCGTCGATCGTGACCTGGCGTTCTTCCATGGCTTCGAGCAACGCTGCTTGCGTCTTGGGCGGAGTGCGATTGATCTCGTCGGCCAGCAGGATGTCCGTGAAGATCGGACCGCGACGAAGATTGAAGTTGGACGTCGCGATGTTGAAGACGTTCGTGCCCGTGATGTCGGAAGGCATCAGGTCGGGCGTGAACTGAATACGACTGAAGGTCGCGTTGATGATGCGCGAGAGAGTTTTGACAGTCAGCGTCTTCGCGGTGCCGGGAACGCCTTCCACGAGCGCGTGTCCTTCCGCGAGCAAGGCGATCAGGATCTGTTCGATTGCCTCATCCTGTCCGACGATTACTTTCTGCAGCTCATTACGAATATGTGCGACGGTAGCAGCAACTGTCTCGGGCATGTGTGGTTTGTATTTTCCTTATCTCGTCAAATGTGTTCCGCGGCCTGACGAACGTCACGCGAGCGCATGCGCAGACCGAGTTCCTTTTCGAGCTCGCGCAGACGCGTCACCAACTGGACCGACTGCCGCGCCGTGATGGGCGCGCCGTTGATTGTTTCTTCGCACTCGCGCATCAACGTCTCGAGCTCGTTTCGATCGATCGTCGATCGTGCCGCGATGCGTTGGGCTATCTCCGCGCGCGAGCTGTTGTAATCAACTCCCGCGTGACGAGCCAGCACGCGTCTCGTGCGCGAGTAAATGTTTTCGATCGCCAGATCGAAAGCGCGCGAACGCTCCTGTAGTTCGGCCATCGACGATACAAACTCCAGACTGGAACGACGATCGACCTGCGGTAACGGCAACGGTCGTCCGAAGCGACGCCCGTTGGTCCACAGCACCACAAGAATCAACAGACCGAGCTGGCCCGCGATGGCGAGCACCGGCGTGCCTTCAAAGTAACTGGCAAATGCGTTCCGCGTGATGCCGCGTCCCTGGTGATACTCGTCGAAGGCGATCAAACCGGTCGGATTGAAACCTGCGAGCACGTTCATGGCGAGCATCAAGTTGTCGTTGAGAGCGATCCCGCCATTCGTGACTACGTACGGATCGCTCAACAGCACGATGGTTCCGTAGCCGTAAGCGTAGTCGATCAGTAAAGCGCCGTTACTGTCGGCGACGTGAACGACGGGAGCCGTCGAAACTTCGTCTTCCTCGTCGCCGGCTATGGCCGCGGGCGGTGGCGGCTGGTTTTGAGCCGGTGTCGATTCCGGCGTGCTCTCCGTTTCGGGGAATTCACGGCTCCGCGACGACGGGCCAAACTCTATTCCTGTAGCTACTGCCGCCCTGACGATAACCGGCTCGATCTTCATGCGCGAAGCGAAGCGCGACGGCATCACCTCCGCGATGTTGTTCGTCAGTAACGTCGGCTGGCTCGGTTCGAGCGCTGTGACGTTGTCCGTCATCTGTTTGACGTCGCCCGGATCAGTGTCGACGTTCGGATAACCAAGATCGCGAATCGAGATATCAAAACCCTGTCCCGTCAGGAACTGGCGATTCGGCGAACGGTCGATGACAACTAGTCGCCCACCTTCACGGACCCACCTGAGCAATACCGCGTAATCTTTGTCTTCGAGCGGAACTCGCGTCTTGCCGACGATTACGAACGTTGACACGAGTCGCCCCGATTCACTAAACAGACGATCTGACGATTCACGCCACCGCATCACTCTGTGGCCCGACTCGTTGAGGAAATCGTGCAGCGCGCGCGTGCCTGTCGGACCGGAGTGATACGTCGAACGATTCGGCATCACTTCGAGATCGTGGGCCTGCTGTTCCTGCACGTGAGTCAGCGCATTGATGATGACGAGCACGCCGATTATCACGACGAACGTCAGGATGATTGTGAGTCGCTGGCGCATCGAGATCTAGTTTCCGGATTGCAAGGCTTCACGATAGCCGGTGCGAAAGTCCTGCCAGTCGGTTTGATTTACCTGCGCGAAGCCGTACCAGTGTCGTTCGAAACTGTCAGTGAGACCCGTCATTCTGGAATGAAGTTGCGGATGACTGCTGACGGACCGAAGATAATCGCGATTCGTTTTGTATTGAGCGAGGCTGATCAACTTGCGGTCGCCCAGCTCGACGAGCAACGCGATGTAGCCCTTGCGAATTGCGCCGCGTAAATCGCCGCTGCGCGCCAGCGCTTCGGCTTCCGAAAGAAGATCGGAAGATGTCTCCTCGGGATCGAGTTTCTCGCCGAGAACGATGCGCGGCTCCTGCTTCTTCTTGCGAATTCTCGCTCTTACCGGACGCCTGAATCGAATCAACAGCAACCAGAGAACATAAGCGATCAGCAGCAGCGCAACGACGATCACGACGATTTGCAGCACCGAACTTATGACTTCAGCGCTTCGCGATCCGCCTTGCTTTCGTTTCGGAAACAGGTTCTGGAGCCAGCGGATGAAATCCTGCAACAGTCGAGATACTGCGTTCTCGCCTTTGGGGGAGGTAGCGTATTCGGGTCGCGCGAGAATGCCTTTGAGTCGATCGTTCGCCGCTGCCTTGTCGAAACTGACTGTTTTAGCGGTTTCGAGATCCTTTACTCGCTTGTCGATCGCACGCAATGTTTCGACGATGCTGGTGATCTTTCCGTTTCGGTCTTCCGGCGGGGTTTGCGGCAATTCGTCGAGTGCGGTGTGGAGCCATGAGTTGTCGGCATTCCACGTTTCTCCGTCGAACTCGACGGGCTGCTTTGCGGGCAGCTCAGTGCGAATGGCGTCGATGTTTGCTTTGAGCCGCTCATCGTAGTCAGCGTCAGTCTCCTCTTCGTCCTTGTCCAACAGCGACTGAAAATCACCTATGACGTGTTCGAGAGTCTCACGATATTTCGAAACGGGGACGGCCAAAGCGCTCGAGGCGCAGAAACAGAGTACAGCTAACAGAATCAGCAGGCGGCGATGGAATGAGAATCGGTTTTTTGAAACGTGAGCTCTCAACGCGATCAACCGAGATTCAGAATGCGGCTCGAAGGCCGTGGTCCCAGCGGCGGCGGCGACTTCGGCTCGTTTGATGATAACGCAGTTCCCAACGGCGATGTGACGTTGACGTCAGGCAACTCACCGAGCTGGCGCGCGGCCATCAACTCGATGTCATAACCTTCGTGGCGTACGCGCTCGTCGACGTAGAGCAAGGAAAGGCCGAGCATCCAAACCGGCGTCAACAAAATCGAGCTCAGCGGTCCCAGCACGTTGTAAGCGATCGAGTACCAGATGGGCCACTGCGTCGCGTTCCACGGATCCACGCCGACGAGATAGCCCCACCAACCGAGCGGAATCAACAGGATCATCAACGCGGAATAGGTGGCAAACGTCGTAAACACCACCATCGCAATCAGCCGGCGAACGTTGCCGCGCGCGAGCGCGAAGCTCCGCGAGAACGCCTCAAACACGCCTTTGCCCTCAACCAGCATCACCTGCGGAACGTACGCGACGCGGGCGGCGACGAAAAAGAAAAGCCAGCCGGCGACAGGCAGGGCCACGAGCATTGCAAGAAAGAAAATCAATGCGGGCAGCCAGACTGGCCCACCGAACGCGAGGAGTATGACGACGAAGCTCACCAGGGTCATCACTACCTGCAAAACAACCATCGCGACCGCGGAAGAGATTCCGATCCACACGAGGACGATCACGGATGCGACGGCGAGGCCCCAGAAGCGCTGGCGCACCGCGCGGTAAGTAGCACTCGCGGTCACCGGCTCGTTGCGCAACAAGTGGGCCACGAGCGTTCGCGTCGCGCCACCCATCACCACCAGCGTCAACAGGTGCCCGGCAACCATCAACGCCAGCGAGACCATGGCCAAACTAAAATAGAGCGCGAGCAATGAGGTGTCTTCAGTAAGGAAGACTCTTTGAATACAGATCGAGAAGCCGATCCAACCGGCGGCAGCGAGGATGACGGGCGGCGCGGCCGTCCGGATCAGGACAAAGAGGTGACGGCGATAGAGCCTGACCGCGCGGTCGATCAGATCGCCCGCGCCCAGCGGCGCGAGGTCAAGTTGAGCGGCTGGGGAGTAACTCATGATCGCGGCGCCTGGGACACGGATTAACTGGCGATCGGTCTTCTTCGCAAAGACGTTATGAGTGAATGATCTTGAGGACCTCGTCCTCTTTGCCCGAGGGCAGCTTGCCGATCCACGTATTGACGGCAGTGCCTTTCGAGTCTGTGAGGATGAGCGTCGGAGTGCCGCGCGCGCCTAAAGACATCGGAGTCGCAGTCTTGATCTCGTCGGCCACGACGCCGAGTTTTTCCAGATATTCCCGGCCTTCCTCCGGCGTCTGCGGGAAGACGGCGACGATGCGGAGCTTTTTCTTGTCGGCTCGCCCTTCAACGAGACGTTTATAGAACGGCGCGCTCTCGGTGCAGAAATGACACGTGGTCGACAGGACCATAACCAACGTGTTGTCGCTTTCACTCCAGTTGTAGTTCGCAAGTTCGACGTTCGAGCCGGGCTTGACGAGCGACGCGTTCGCCGCCGCTGCCGCGGCTGTCGCCGAGGCGTTTTCCGCGGGCGCGCTGGTGAAGAAGTAACGCTTGACGATGACGCCGCCGAGGAGGATCGCCAGCACGATAATGGCGATGTTCGCGACTACTTCGAGCTTCTTAGCAAAACCGTTCATAAGACCTCCCTGTGAGAACCGAATTGTAACTAATATTCGAGTTGGCCTTCGTACATCATATCCGCCACCTTGAACCGTCGATCGACTTTCAACCCGTTGGGATACTTCGTCACGAAGCGAACTTCGCCCGTGTTGCTGTCGATAAATGGCTTCTCGTCGACGATGCGGAGAAAGATGAAGCGAGCGCCAAATCCATCCTTGCCGGGTGGGACGTACTCTTCGAGGAAGAGACGCTTGCCGTTGCGTTCGAGATAGGTTTCGTTTTTCAACGTCGCCGTAATTGCGCTGCCCATTGCTTGCATTGCAGCGCCCGCGTAACGTTGATCGGTGGTTTCGAAGCTGACAGTGAGAATGATCGAGTCGGTGCTCTTTACGTCAGCGAACGCGTGAAGTTTTTCCACCACGCTGGGGTCGGGCTTTTGTTTTAGTTCCATCATTCTCACGAGCGCGCGTCGCACCGGGCGCGCTGAGAAGAAGCGGACGAAGAATTTGACGTTGACGGCCTGATTCGTAGCGCCGGCCGCCAAACGGCCGCCCGAATTCGTCCCTGGTCCCGTCCTGGTCGGGTCGTTGGTCGGCGAGAAGAACATCTCGGTCGTGTCGGTGTCCGTTTGCGTCTGGGCCCATGGCGAACCGCTGAGCATCTTCTCAGCGTCTTTCTGGCTCCACTCGGTCCACGCTTTCTCCTTCTCCTGTTTCTGGGCTGTCGCGTTGCGCGTAAACGCCAGCGAGGCCGACAGCAATACCGCGCACGCGATCAGGGTGAAGATCGTCTTAGTCATCGAGGCGTCCTTTGCTTCTAGTATTCAAGCTGTCCCTTGTACATCAGGTCGGACATCTTGAACGTCACGTTGAGTTTGATCTGGTTGCTCACTTCACTGTAGAAGCGAAACGAACCACTGTCGGCATTCACAAACTTCTTCTCGTCGACAATTCGCGGAAAGATGAATTTCGCGCCGAGTCCATCGCTGATTGGTGCGTGATAGTCCATCAGGAACACGCGCTTGCCGTCTTTGCGTTCGAGGTACGTCTTGTTCTTGAGGGTGCCAATCGTGCCGGCGGCAAAGGCTTGAAGGGCGGGACCGGAATAGCGCCCGTCAGTTGAGTCAAAAGACACGGCGACTACGATGAAGTCGCTGAAATCGCGCTGCACAAAAGATCGAAGACCATCGAGCAGTTCCTGATCGGGAGTTTTCTGGGCCAGCTCGATCACCCGCATGAAGGCCTGGCGCACCGGCTTCGCCGAAAGCAGGCGAACGTGATAGTTGACCGAGATCGCCTGATTGTTCGCGCCTTGCGCCACGCGGTTGTTGTTTACGGACTGCCGGTCCGTTTGCGAGCCCGTCGCGATTGTGCGCGTCGACGTCGATCCGCCGCCCAGTGACGTTGGACTGTACATCATCTCAGACGTATCGGTATCGGTTTGGGTTTGGCCCCAGGCCGAATGGTTCAGGATCTTGTCCGCTTCGGCCTTGGTCCACTGTTCCCACGGCTTTTCCTGCGCCAGGCTCGCACCCAGCAACAACGCCAACACAACCGCGGCTAAGACGATTTTTTTCATGCGAGTACGTTCGCGAACGTTAATATTCGAGCTTGCCGTCGTAAAGCATATCGGAAAGCTTGTAGCGAGTGTTGAGTTTCATCTTCTCATTGAACTGCGCGACGAAGCGAACGTTATCGTTCTCACTCAGAAAAGGTTGGCCGTCTAAAGCGCGCTTGAAGACGAACTTCGCTCCCATGCCGTCTTCAACAGGCGGGCGGTATTCGAGCAGGAAGAGTTTCTTGCCGTCTTTGCGTTCGAGGTAGACGTTCTGCTGGAGTGCTTCGGTTGTCGCACTGCTGAAAGCCTGCATCAACGCACCGGCCATCTTTTGATCGCCGACTTCGACGCCGACCGAAACCACGATGTACTCGGAGAAATCGCGATCGATAAACCCCTGAAGCTGCGTGGCGAGATTTTCATCGGGCTGGGTTTTCGACAGCATGACCATTCGCGCGAATGCCGCGCGAACGGGCTTCGCCGACAGAAAACGGACATGGTATTTCACGTAGCTCGCCGGCTTCGTTTCGCCGGATTCAGCACGCGCGGCCGAAGACAGATTGCGCTCTTCGTTTCGCCCGCCCATGGTTGTAGTTACAGCCGAAGTCGATCCTGATTGTGAACTGCTGCCGCCTTCACTCTGCGTCTGGCCCCACGCAGAGTCGTTCAAAGTTTTCTCGACGTCTTTTTTGGTCCACTCGGTCCAGGGTTTCTGTTTTTGGGCCACCGCCAGACTGGCAAGCATTACTACGACAAAGCACGCAGATACTAGTCTCATCACTACCGCTCCTTGAATGATGCTGTGGGTTTGAACTTCAGGGCTCGAACTTTAAGCCTTGCGGTCGCACGTGAATTCGCCGAAAGTCGAAAACCGGTCTGACCCATGGTCGGCGGCGATATCTCGACGCTCGTAATCGAGATGCAACACTGACATTAAAAGAGTGGCTTGCTCGTCGACCAGTCGGAGGCTCAAGTCGGTCGCGCCGATCTTTCCAGATAGCAATGAGGAAAGCAAGTAGTGCCGGCAGCTAAAGGCCGGTATTTCACCCAGCCGGACGCGCGTGGCGAGCCCGTTCGCGCTAAAGATTTCGAGCGTCGGATTTCCGGCGATGCTCTTGTCGTCGATGTTGATGACGGCGATCACTTCGTCGCGGATCATCCGCCTGGAATCTCCCGCGAGACGCGCGCCGGCGACGATGTAATCGGTCCCAAGTCCCGCGCGCGACGCTGGTTTCTGATAAGCGCGGGCGGCCGCAAGGCCCGGACGGAAGTGAGTGAACGTCCTTGCGTTCCACTCCGCGGCTACGATTTCGACTTTCATCAGCGTGTGATTCGACACCGGCGTGATCGCCAGCGACAGACCACCCGAAAATCCTTTCGGCAGATCGATCCGCGAGCAGTCGAAAATGCAACTCTGCTGGCCCGCCAGCTTGATTGCGCCGCGCTCAATCTGTCTTTCCGAAATCGAGCTGGGGAGTTTTCCGCCCTCGCCCGTTTGCCAGACCACTTTGCCGTTGCCGTCAGTAATGAAGGGATTCAGCCAAAGGAGTTCCTCAACAGGCGCGCCCGAGCTCAAGTGAAAACGCGAGTCGAGCGTCACACCGCCGATTTTCTTCGAATGAAACACCAGCGGCGTGTACAGGATGTTCTGCGCTTTGAAACGGCCCGCGGAGTCGAACGGAATTCGAGCGGCGGTGGGTTTGTAGGGCGATTGATGAATCGGATGCTCGATGCTGAAGCGCCGATTTCCTGAATGCCTGATCAGGAGATAGCCGAAATTTTTGACCGAGCCCTGCCGGTTTGTAATTGCGATCGTTCCGCCGCGAGAGCCGTTACCGCCGCCGGGACGTTTCGCGTTGAACGTTTCGTCAAGATTGCGCGCGTATTCGCCTTTCCGCAAATCGACGAGCATCGACGAGTGCGGGTTGAGATCGTACGCAAGCTCTTTCCATTTCGTCCCGAAGGGATCGTAGAGCGACACAGCGCCCGCGCTTCGATCCGCGTAAGGATTGAAGAGACTGTAGACGCAGTCGTAATCATCGAGTGGCGGAAACGGCATGGAGTAGAAAAAGCTGTCCGCGCGTTGCCATTGCAGCGGGTCGGGGTTGGCGTGAACGTTCGTGAATGAATCGCGGCTCTTCCAGCGAACGAACGCAGAACTGAACAGATCGCTTACATGTGTTGGAGTGCGCGTGTTGGGTTTGAGGCGAATCCTCATTCCACCGCAGAAACGGCGATTCGGTCCAACCAGTTCACTGACGGGAACGACGGTGGTCTGCATCGCCTGTGCAGTCAGTCGCCGGGCGATACCGCTGTTTTTGCCGTCGTCAATCGCACGGCCGTCGGAATCGTAGAGGAGGATTTGATATTCGGTTGCGTCTGAGCCGTCGGCGTAGCCTTGCGCGCCGATGAAATTGTCGGAGGTGAGAACGATCTCGGAGTCGATTCCGAGTGCCGGATCCTGAATGATGAAGGGCGCGCAAACGTCCAGCCAGCAGGTGTTGCCGCGTTCCTGGCTAAGACTTATCGACGGGCGAAGCGCAGTTCCAACAGCAGCACCGGAGATGAGAGATAGAAAACCTCTCCGCTTGAAAGTCGTCATGCGTCGACCTCCGCAGAGCGCTGGCGAAGGGGAATGAAAAGAGAAAGGAGGGCCCTAAAAGCCCTCCTTTCCGCTAGTCAGGTTCTTAGAAGTTGAACCTGAGAACGAGTTGGACCAAACGGCCGCCGGGATCGTTCGTCGTCGAAATATCCTGGTAAGCCGCCGTGTAGCGTCCGAACTGGGCGGAATTGAAACCGCCGATAGCGTTGACGTCGTTGGAAGCGGAGCCAACGAGGAAGTTGATGTTGTTAAAGGCGTTCAGGAATTCCCCGCGCAACTCGAGGTTCATCGTTTCAGTGAAGTTGATCTTCTTCACGATGCTCAGGTCGGAACGGAAGAACGCTGGTCCTTTAAGAACAAGGTTCTGGAAGCCACACCCACCAATGAAGGCCTGTTGGCAATTGCCAAAGCCTGCCGGTGCGATGAAGCGACCAGTCGGCGCGCCCTGCGTAAAGACCGGAACACCACCCGAAAGCGCGATGCTGTTGGCCTTGAACGTATTGATGCGGATGTCTTCGGGCAGGTAGAACACGTTGCCGCGATTGACCCCATCGGCGTCAGCCACGTTGCGGTAGATACCGATCGAATCCTGAAGCTCCTTCGCCGTTATGCCAACGAGTTGCACGTTGCCATACGAAAAAGGCGTTCCGCTTTGGATGCGAATGTTACCGTTGAAGCCCCAACCGCCAACCAATCCATTGGCCCAACCATTGACGCCGGAGAAGAACTGCCTTCCGCGTCCAAAGGGAAGTTCGTAGATGAAGTTGGCCTTGAGGGCCTGGGTGATGTCGAACGGAGCGACGTTCCTGCGAAGGTCGATGTCGCGCAGTGTCGCCGGCTGGTCGAACACGCCGGAACTGCTGGCGTAGTTGTTAACCAGCGCTTTGCCGAACGTGTAGCTGATTTGAGTCAGCAATCCACGGCTCATGCGTCGCCGGAATTCAACGGTCACCGCGTCGTACCAGGTTTTGCCGCTGTTGTCGATGATGAACGCGCCACCGCGCTTGCCGGGGTTAACCAGCCAGAAGTTGGCCGGCAGGCCCGCGGCAATCTTGTTGGCCGCGAACAGGCTTTCGTTCGCGGTGCCGGCGAAGAGACCGGCCATGCCGGCGAACCCGACATTGCCCTGACCAACACCGCCGCCTGTGTTTGGATTCAGCGGATTCAGGAAGTTGAGCAGCGTCGCGTTCGCGAAAAGCGAATTGGCATAGAGCGCCTGGCAAGATCCTGCGCCCGCGCCTGCCGTGCAGTTGCCCGCATTCTGCCTGGGTATGCCACTGATGTGCGCCAGGAAGATCGGCAACGGCGACGTGTTCGTGCCTGGACCGAAGTAGCGGAAGTTAGCTCCACGGCCGGCGGCGACGTTGTTGATAAGGTTCTGTTGCGCCAGCGCGAATTCCTTGAGGAAACCGTTCTCAATGACGTTGACTTCGTTGAGATCGTATTGTCTCCACAAATCGTGTCCGCGATTGCCAACATAGCGAACTTCGATCACGTTGTTGGAATCGAGCTCGCGCTGGATGCCGAAGGTGAACGAGTCAACACGCCCAATCTTCAGATCGGGGGCAAACTCGTTGATTGAGTCGGTAATAGATCCCCGGTTCGGATAGACCGGCGATTTCTGGAAGTTTGGTCCAGCCGGCAGTCCGTTGCGGAAGTAGTTTCCAATGTTCAATGGAAACGGAGATCCGGTGATATTCTGGGTGGCACTGATCGTGCCGCCCGCCAACTGCGCGCCACTCGCGGCGTTCGACGCATAGAGGCTCTGGAACGTGTTCACGCCTTCGCGAACGTAAGCGATTGAGAAGCCACCGCGAAGCACCGTGCGTCCCGACTCTCCGAAGAGAGACTTCATCCAGCCGGACTGGAAGTTCGGGCTGTAAGTCACACCGATGCTCGGCGCGAAGCTGTCGTACCGTGTGTCGTAAGCGGAGGAGCCTTTTCCGAACAGGACCAGCGTGGTCGGTTGACCAGCGAGCACTCCCGGCTGGAACAGGTTGCCTTCACCTGATTCACCATAGAGGCCGGCAAATGAATCGGATCTCGCGTAGGTGTCATTCAAGGGAGTAAACGGTCCCTGAACTTCCCAACGAAGACCAGCGGTCAACGTAACGTTCGGCCGAACGCGCCAGGTGTCCTGGATGAACAGGCCATACTCGGTTTGCTGAGCACGGCTCTTCAAGTCGCCCTGCAACGTGTAGTTGTTCGTGTCTTCGCTCAGACGCGCGTTGCGCGTGATTGAAGAAATACGTCCAGCCAACGTCGAGTAAAGAGCCGCTGCGTTGGCTTGCTGGTTGACGCCACCGGCCAGTGATTGGAAAGCGTTGAATGCAGTTTGATCGCCCGCCAACGTGCCGCTGATACCGAAGTTCACGGTCGGCACGACGGTGACTAACTGTTGCCAGAAGTTGACTCGCGTAACGCTGGCGCCCATGTTGAGCGAGTGATTTCCCTTAACCCAGTTCAAGTTGTCAGTAAACTGCTTGACTGGAGTGTTGCGGCGCTGCGGGCCGGTAGTGGCCGTTGCGTTGGTAACACCCGCCGCGCTGATCGCCAGACTCACGCCACCCTGGTTCTCAAACTGTCCCGGATTGACTTGCGGGAAGAAGAGAGTCGTACCACCAAGTAAACCGAATCGTGCTTCGTTGACGATGTTGTTTTTAATGGTCCAACGCCAGGCGGTCGAGTTCGAGAAGCGGTTGGAATCCTGGCTGCCGAAATTCGGGAAGCCGGGGAAGATCGGATCGACGCCGTTGAGGAAGTCAACCACTGATGTGAACTGCTGATAGTTCCAGATGTTCTCGATGTGATGGTTGTTCGTCAGCTTGAAGTCGAAACGAACGGTTGGGAACTTTCGAGTTTGGCCGCCAGGGTTGAAGAAGGTGGCCTGTTGAATGTTCGGGTTGCCGGTTGTTTGAATGACCGCATTCACGCCGGTCAAAGAGCTGCGAATGTCACCGAGCAAAGCGTTGATCGTCGGGTCCGGCGTGGAGATAAGTCCGGCCGCTGCCGCGAGGCTGAACACGTTGACGGAACAGAGTCGCGTCGAGCCAACTGTGCAAGTAGCGGGCGCGACTGGCGTGTAGCAGCCAGTCGTCACGCCGGGCGCACAATTCTGAAGCGTCGTCGTGAAACGGTGGATGCCTGACTGTGCTTCAGGGCTGAGAATATTTCTCGTGCGTCCGGGGCTCTTTTCAGGCAGGCGATACTCTTCGTAGTTGACGAAGAAGAACGCGCGATCTTTTCCGTTGAACAATCCGGGGATGGTGATTGGACCACCAAACTTACCGCCGGGCTGGTTCAGAAGAATGCGCTGTTGCGGCGCCTTCCCGGTTACAAAATCCGGTGCGAGGTCGCGATTGCTGAACCAGTAGTTCGCGTTGAGCGATGGGTTGCGGTGATACCAGTAAACGCCGCCGTGATATTCGTTCGAGCCGCCTTGCGTAACAAACTTGATTTGGACCGCACCTTCGGCCGAGCTTTCAGAGCCCGGGTTCGAAGTCGAAACCGTAACTTCGCTAATGGCGTCCGTACGGGGGCGAACGTAGGTAAAGAAACCGTCGCTCGATTTCAGCAAGTTGTCCTGGACGTTGATGCCGTCGAGGGTGATGTTCAGTGCGCCTTTCGGCAAGCCGTTTACCGAAGAGGTGCGGGGCCGACCCGGAGTAGTAGTGCCGGGCAGTGCGAGTACCAGGTCCAGAGCGTCGCGGGAAGCAGTTGGCAAATCGGTAATCTGACGCCCGGTAAGAGTCGTGCCGATGGTTGCGGTCTGCGTTTGCAGCAGTTCGCCGCCGCCCACCACGGTTACGATCTCGTTAGCCGCACCGATTTCTAACTCCACGTTGATGCTGGAAGGCTTACCAACGTCGATTTTGATGTCGGTCACGACTGACTGTTTGAAACCGCTGGCCGTTATCGTGGCCGTGTAAATGCCGGCGGTTAGTGTGGGAACTGTAAACGTGCCATCCTCGGTCGTCTGCGAATTAAACTCCTGTCCAGTCGCCTTGGAGACGATCTTGACAGCAGCCCCAGCCACGACGGCGCCTTTCGGGTCAACAACTGTTCCCGAAAGAGACCCGGTCGAGCCCGTTTGAGCGATAACGGGAACTCCGCAGACGCCTAGCACGAGCAGCACTAGTAAAAACGTCCGTAAACCGTTTCTCATCACGTAATCCTCCAAAAAGGTTTTAGCCCTTGCTCGGCAAAGGTAGGACTTGCCGAGCAACTCGTTCTAATGAAGAAGCCGACGTACTACTACTGTGACTGGTAAGAATGGAGCGCCTTTAATAAAAAGGCGGGTTGTGCCGCCCGTTTAGGCAAATGCTGCGCCAGCAAATTGCCGTCGTAAAAATCCGATTTTCTGTATGATCTTGAGAACGCGGGCAGCCCTAGCTTACAGTTTTCTGGATTTCTATTCAAATAATTGGAACGAACTAGGTGTTTTTTCGGGTTTCCGAGGAGGTGCGCCCTGCGAGACTACTTCACGACTTCGAGTTCGAAGTAGAGTTCTTTGCCGCGGAAGATCGTGGAGAGATAGAACTCCCAGAACTTTCGCGTGAAGCGAAACGACGGCCAGCGCTGATCGAGGTTCACAAAAAATTCCAGCCCAACAGCCCGCCAGAGATTTGCCAGACTCACATGCGTCGTGATCGGTTTCAACTCCGCGGTCGTGTAGAACGGAAACGGCGTGCGCGCGGGAACGAAGCACGTGAACGAATAACTGTTGAAGTGATTTCGGTGAGTTGGATCGGTCGCCCAATCAGGATTCGAATAGTGGGGCGTCAGGATCTTCAGTAGCCCGCCGGGCTTCGTGATGCGATGCAACTCGGCGACGAAGCCAAGCACGTCAGGCACGTGTTCGATCACATGACGGCAAACGATCTCGTCAAACTCGTCGTTCGCAAACGGATAAGGAAACACTCCGAGATCGTGAATGACGTCGGCATGACTGCGCGGGTTCGCGTCGATGCCAACTGCGCCCGGAAACTTGTTCTGACCACAACCAACGTCGAGCACTCGCATGCAGTTTAGTTTTTGTTCAAGAGTAACGCCGCGAGTTCTTCGAGCGTGACGGCGTACACAGGCAGACTGATCGCGCGTTCGACGTCGGCGATCGTCATTCCATCAAGCATGATCGCTTCGTCGCTCTTGAGCATCTGCTTCGGGATCAAAACAAACTCACCGCTCACTCGTTCACGCGCCGCCAGCAGATCGCGTCCGGTCAACAAACCAGCAACTGAAACGTCGCCGCCGAAATACGTGTTCTCGAGTGGCTCTACTCGCAACTGAGTGCCGAAGCGCTCGTTCCACTTTTCGATCATTTTGCGCAGCTCGGGAGCGAAGAGCGTGCCGGTGAAGATCGTCGCCGGCGTCTTGTTCACCGTCGCGTCGCGCTCGAGACGTTTCGTGATCCGCGCGAAGTCGTTTGCGAACGCGCGCACCATTCCGACTCCATCTTCGATCTGCGGATACTCGCCGTAATGCGATCGTGCTGGAATGCGACTGCCGGCGCGCAGGTAGATCTCGTCGCCGAGCAATGCGAAGTTGGTTCCCAGTTGCGATTGCAACTGCTTCTGGATCGCGCCGACCTGATCGATCACTGCACGGCAAAACTCAGGCGTGACGGCAGTGAGCCGAGGATCGGTGTTGTAACGAGTAAGTCCGAGCGGCACGATCGCGACGCTTGTGATCCGCGGATACTCAGCGGCGAGATCGAAGATCGTTTTGCGCAACACGTCGCCGTCGTTTATTCCTGGACAGAGCACGACCTGCGCGTGGATCTCGATCCCGGCGTCGAGCAGCCGTGTGATCTTCGGCCAGACGTTGGCGCGCTCTTTGTCGATGCCCAGCAGGTAGGCGCGAACGTCGAGGTCGGTTGCGTGAACGGAAACGTACTGCGGCGACAAACGCTGTTCTACGATGCGGCGCATCTCGTCTTCCGTGATCGACGTCATCGTCGTGTAGTTGCCATACAAGAAGGAGAGACGAATATCCTCGTCCTTAATAAAGAGTGAGGGCCGCGCGTCGGCGGGGTTTCCGTTACAGAAACAGAAGATACATTCGTTCGCGCACTGACGCGGGACGATCTGCTCGAACGAGATGCCAAAGTCTTCGCCTTCGCCGCGCTCGAGCTCGACGTCCCAGTCGTCGCCGTTTTTCTTGCGCACTTCGAACACGAGCTCGGTTTCGCCGGCTGTTTGAAAGCGGAAGTCGAGGTAGTCGCGGACGACGCGGCCGTTGACCTTGATTATTCGATCGCCCGGCTCGAGCTCGAGCTCCGCGCCGAGGCTGTCGGGCGTCACGTCCGCGATCTCGACGCCGCGGCGACGGATGTTTGTGACTGCTGGTGTTACTGCAAATTCGTACATAACGCGAAAAAGGCACTATAACAGAGGAGCACGGCTCAGACAGAATCACGGAAACGGCGGGGCATTAATACTCTTGTCTATCTGGCAAATGCCCCTGCTATGAAAAAATTACGCTTGATAACGACCCTCGCTTCTTTTGTCCTTATTTGTTCTGTCCCGGCGTTCGCCCAGAATACCGACATCTATCGCGTCGGCGCGGGCGACGTCCTCGACATACGCCTGCACAACGCGCCCGGCAACAGCTCGACGCTGTTCACAGTGGTTCCGAGTGGCGTGGTCGAGCTGCCGATTGCGGGTGGCGCGATCAAGGTCACCGGTTTGACCCCTGACGAGATTCAGACTCGCATCGCAGCGGAGCTCAAGCGACGCGCGATCGACGACAAAGGGAAAGTCTTTGTCGGCGTGCGGCAATACGCCAGCCATCCAGTTACGGTGACAGGCCTGGTCGTCCAACCGGGTATTCGGTTTCTGCGGCGTGAAGAAGTGCCGCTTTACGTCGTGCTGGCGGAGTCGCAACTGCGGAACGACGGCGGGCGCGCCGTGATATTGCGCGCCGGAACGCCGGCGCAGACGCTCGATTTGCGCGATCCGGCAGCGCTCAACGTCCACGTTCAGGCCGGGGACGTTATCAACGTGACCAGTCGTCCCGAGGAGTTTTACTTCGTCGGCGGACGCATCAATCTTCCCGGACAGAAGCCGTTCACGACGGGTATCACGCTGTTGCAGGCGATCCTGGCGGCCGGCGGCACGCCGCGGAAGGCCGACGTGGTCGAGATTTCGCGCGAAGGCGCGGAGGGCCGTTTAGTGACAATGAGATACCGTCTCAAAGACATCAAATCCGGCAACGCCGAGGATCCGAAACTCCAGCCGGGCGACCGCGTCGAAGTCGGCCGCTGAGCGGGGAACAATTATCTGGCAATTTTATTGACAATCCCTTCCCTGTTTGTTAGTTATTCAGGGCGTTTCGCGCCAATCTAAACACAACATAGGTAAGGTGGTAAGTTCACTTCCCGTTCTGAGAGCGTGCAAACCCCATGGACAAATTAAAGCCGGCACTAATCGGAGGAGCGATCGTCGGAGTACTGTCCGCGATCCCGATTGTTAACTACTGCTGTTGCATCTGGGCAATCGGAGGCGGCGCACTGGCGTCCTTCCTCTATATCAAGTCGTCGCCTGTTCCGGTTCGACCCGGAGATGGCGCGATGGTCGGCGCTCTGGCGGGCGTCGTCGGCGCCATTATCTACCTGATCGTCGGCATGCCGATCGCCTACTTCTACGGCGCCGCCGCGATAGAGCAAGCGTTTGCGCAGTCAGGCGCGCAGCTTCCGTTATCCGGCCTCGCGATGATCGTCGTCGGCACTTTAATGGTCGCCGTATTTCTGCTCGTTATGTCGGTGCTGGGCGGACTGATCGCCGTGCCGATCATCGAGAAACGAAAGAACGGGGCGCCGCCGCCACCGCCGCCTGTTCCCGGTACAGGACCAGGACCGTACGCGGCGTAAGTTCGTCAACGCCCGGATCTAAAATAATCAGCCTTAGGAGAAATGAATGTCTCAAGATTGGACTCCCCCGCCCACCGCAGGTGCGACTGACAAAGTTTCAAACTATCTCGTGCCGGCGATTCTTTCCGCCATTTGCTGCTTCCCGTTGGGAATCATCAGCATCATCTTCGCCGCGCAGGTGAATGGAAAAGTCCAGGCGGGCGACATAACCGGCGCGATGGACGCGTCCAAAAAAGCAAAGCTCTTCAGCTTTATCTTTTTGGGTCTTGGAATTCTCATCTGGGGCGGTTACTTGCTCTTCGCATTCGTGATCGGCGGACTCAGCATTCTCGGCAACATGTAGTTGCGTGGGAGACTAGGAAAGAAGATGACCAGATACTGCACAAAATGCGGCGCCATCAATGACGACCTGGCGCAATTCTGCTCGAACTGCCACGCCCCGTTAACTCCCGTCAGCAGCGGGGGCAGCGGCTATCAGCCGATGCAGTCTGTTCATCCGGGCGCGGTGGTTGATTGGAAAGCGATGGGCGCCGACAAGAAAGTCACGGCCGGTATATGCGCGATCCTCGTCGGTTGGCTTGGTGTCCACAAGTTCATCCTCGGCTACACCACCGAGGGTATTATCCAACTCGCGCTCGGCATCGTGACTTGCGGGCTGACGAGCATCCTCAGCATCATCGAGGGCATTATCTACCTGACGAAGTCAGATGAAGAGTTTGTGAGAACGTACATCCAGAATAAAAAAGGCTGGTTTTAATTTGCGTTAATGTACCGGCGCTCAACGGTCCTGGCATTTTGGTCGCTGATATTCGCCGGAGCTGCTTACCTGTTCACTTTCGAACCTGGCAAGTCCGGTTTTTTCCTCCCCTGCCCATTTCGTCTTCTGACCGGCTTGCAGTGTCCCGGCTGCGGCTCGGCTCGCGCCCTGCACCAGATCCTTCACGGTAACTTTGAAGCAGCGTTCATGCTTAATCCGCTTTTGATGGCGGGCATTCCCTTCATACTCATCGCGTTTCTTCGTTACTCCGTGATCGTGATGCGCGGTGGCGTGCCGCGCCCCAACGTGCTGCCCGCGACGTATATCTACGCGCTGTTTTTCGTCATCGTGTCGTTCTGGATCTTTCGCAACACGCCGTTTTATCCATTTGTCTCTTGAGACTCAGGAGGTTTTCGATGCGCGCCGCGATTGTCGTCCTGCTCTTACTCGTCTTCGTCTCGATGCAAAACGCTCAGGTCCAGGTAAGTCCTCCGAAGCCGCTCCGGCCCGTCCACACTTTCTCTATCGTCGCTCGCGATCCGAACACCGGCGAGCTGGGCGTCGCCGTGCAGTCGCACTGGTTTTCGGTCGGGTCGATCGTGGCGTGGGCGGAAGCGGGTGTCGGCGCTGTCGCGACGCAGTCGTTTGTCGATCCGAGTTACGGCAAGAACGGGCTCGACTTGATGCGCGGCGGCAAAAGCGCGCCGGACACGTTGAAAGAGTTGCTGGCGAAAGACGAAGGACGAGAAGTCAGACAAGTGGCGATGATCGATGCGCAGGGACGCGTCGAAGCGTGGACCGGCAAGAACGACATTCAGGCCGCGGGCCACATCGTCGGGACGAATTTTTCCGTGCAAGCCAACCTGATGCTGAACAACAAAGTCTGGCCCGCGATGGCGCGCGCGTTCGAAAGCACGAAAGGCGATCTCGCAGAACGCATGTTGGCGGCGCTCGATGCAGCACAGGCGGCCGGCGGCGACATTCGCGGACGACAATCGGCGGCGCTGATCGTCGTTACAGGAAAGCCGACGGGCCAGGCGTGGAAGGATCGCACTTTCGATCTGCGCGTTGACGACAGTCCGGAACCGCTGCGCGAGCTTCGACGGCTGGTCCGTTTGCAGCGTGCTTACAATCACATGAACGCCGGCGATCTTGCGGTTGAGAAGAAAGACAACGAGGGAGCGTTGCGTGAGTATTCAGCGGCGGAACGACTGGTGCCGAACAACGCTGAGATGATCTACTGGCATGCCGTCGCGCTGGTGAACATGGGACGCGTCGAAGACTCGTTGCCGCTGTTTCGTAAAGTGTTCGCGATGGATCGCAATTGGCTTACGTTGACGCCTCGCCTGCCGAAGTCCGGTTTGCTGCCCGACGATCCGAAGATCATCAACCGGATCCTGTCTGTTGGTCGCGGCCCTGCGCGGCCAAAACCAAACCCATGATCAGGTAGAAGACTGTAACTACTTCTGAGTCGCCCCAGTTGTAGTGGACCAGTCCACTCGTGAAGAACCCGACCGCTCCGCCAAGTGCGCCGAGTGCGAGGCCGCGACTGAAATCCATTGCCGATTGCCGATTGCCAATTGCCGATTGAGAGTCTTGGACGACGCGCCAGAGCATGCGTATGTAGATCACGAACAACAGCAGCCAGAAAATCAACGCCGGAACGCCACGTTCGAGTGCGATCTGCAAGAGGTTGGAATGCATGTGTCCGACGGGCTGGCGGCCGTTGTCGAACATGTGCCACTCGCGCCAGTGTGCCTTGATCGAATCCATTCCCACACCGACCAGCAGGTGACGCGGCTTGCTCACGAGTAAGTCGAATCCTTCGCGCCACACCATCTCGCGCCAGCTTGTCGACTGGTCCGCGCGATCGACGAATCCCACTCGGCGTTGTTGTTGAAGCAAAAAGACTCCGGCGAGAACGAGCGGGATCGCGCAGGCGAGACCGATCAGCATCGTGCGACGAGACGCGCTCAGCAACAACATCACCGCGACCGAAACGGCAAACCCGATCCACGATCCGCGCGTCACCGTCATTGCCAGCGCGAACACGAGACCGGCGAGTGCGATCAGCAACAACAATCCCATGCGACTGAACTTCGGACGCCACGCGATGAACAATCCCAACGCCAGCGACGCGATCAGTTGCAGCACTTCCGCGTACGTGGTCCAGTGGCCGAAGAAGCCCGTCGCGCGCCAGTCGCGTCCACTCGACCAGCCGGTGATTCCCAACTGTTCCATCGCAGTCGATCCCGGAAGCAGCTTCCGCGGCACGAACAGTTCCGGCGTCCACTCGACGCGATAAATTCGGACTTTCGCTTCGGCTGATCCGGACGCAAGCGCCGCCGCCAATTCGTCCGGCGTGTCGACGCGCCTGCCGTCGACTTCCCACACGATGTCGCCGGGTTTGATGGGCGTCGGGGTTGTGACAGTGCGAGTGCGAAAGACTGCCTGGGCCAACGGGCTCTCGGCCATTATCCCCTCGATCTTCACGCCGCGTCCCAACGCTAACTGACCGGCCGTCCACACCACATTCACCATGCACGACGCGATCAGCGTCAGCGCGAGCGTGCGGACGACGCGAAGCGACGGAACGTTCTGCGCGACCAGATAGACGATCGTGAACAGACTCGCCGCGCGCATCTTTCCGATCGACACGATTGGACTATACGAAAAGACGGCTGAGACGCCGCTCAGGATGAAAAAACCGAGCAGCACATAATCGACGGGCGTGCGAAAGAGTTTCGGACGAGGATAAAAAGCGAACCCCAGCGCCCAAAGCGCGATGCCGAGCAGCCAGGCGCTCTGCGTCGCGGCGATGGAATGAGGAGCGAACAGGGCGATGAGAAAAACACACGCAATCACGCCTTTCGAGAGGCCATTCGAAATCTGCATCGCGCCCATATTAGAATGCGGCTGGTCTACTATTCCATCTCAAAAGAGTTTTCCATGCGATCAATTCTTGTAATTCTTCTCCTGTCGATGGCCGTCTCGGCACAGACACCCGCTGACGACGTCAAAAAGGTCCAGGAAGACGCGCGCGTGAAAGCCGCGTTCGACTTTGTCGACAAAGACCGCGATGCCATTCTGCGCGAATGGATCGCTATCACCGAAATCAACGCGCCGTCGAAGCAGGAACAGGAGCGGGCGAAGTTTATCGAAAGCCTGCTGCGTAGACATAAGCTGGACATCCGTTATGACGAAGTGGGCAACCTGATCGCGACGCGCAAAGGAACCGGCGGCGGACCGGTCGCCGTGTTTGACGCGCACATGGACACGGTCTTTCAACCAGGACTGAAGATCAAAGCGACCGTGCGCGAGGGGCGCGTCTATGCACCGGGGATCGGCGACGACACGCGCAACATCGAAGCGCTGCTCGCGACGATTCGCGCGCTCGACGCGGCGAAGATCAAGACCAAAGGCGACATCGTTTTCGTCTTCACGACTGACGAAGAAGCGGGAATGACCGGCGCCAAACACTTCACGAAAGAGAATAAGGGCAAGGTCGATTACTACGTCGCGCTCGACGGCGGTTACGAAGGATTCACGTACGCCGGAATCGGAATCAACTGGTACCGCCACCACATCCTCGGACCCGGCGGCCACACTCGTTCGCGCACGCCGCCATATTCCGCTTCGTTGCCGATGGCGCGCGCGATCGCACGCATTTATGAACTGAAAGTCCCGACCAATCCGTCGTCGAACCTGAACATCGGAATGCTCGGCGGCTCGGAAGTTCCAAACGCGAAGGCGGCGGATGCATGGTTCTCGCTCGACCTGCGTTCGACTAGTAACGAAGTGATGGCCGATTTGGAAAAGAAGATCGCGGAGATTCTCGAAGACGAAGCGAAGCGCGCGGGTATGACTGTGAAGACTGACATCATTTCGTCGTCACCTGCGGCAGTGTTGCCGGGTAATCGCGAGTCGAACCTCGTGAAGATCGCGGAAGCGGTGCATCGCGCGATGGGCTTCAATCCGCCGATCGGCAATGCAGGCTCAAACAATTCGAGCGCCGCGCTGTTGCAAGGCATCAGTTCGATCTCGACCGGCGCCGGCCCATGCGCCGACGCGCACGCGTTGACTGAAAACTGCGAGATCGAACCGCTCTACAAAGGAATTAAAAAGATACTTTTGCTGGAACTGGCGTTGGTAGGTTTGTCTCAGTAGCCTTCGCGGCCCAGTATCACGAAGCCGGTGCGCAGGATGATCTTCAAGTCGAGCAACAGCGACCAGTTCTCGATGTAGAAGAGATCCAACCGCACCATCTCCTCGAACGGCAAACGGTTTCGTCCAGACACCTGCCACAATCCCGTGAGGCCCGGCTTCATGTCGAGGCGTTTGCGATGCCACAGCTCGTACGCCTCGACTTCGTAAGGAATCGGCGGCCGCGGTCCAACGAGGCTCATATCTCCGAGGAGTACATTCAATAGTTGCGGAACTTCGTCGAGACTCGTTTTGCGCAGGAATTTTCCAACGCGCGTGATGCGCGGATCGGCGAGCAGTTTGTAAGTCGGCTTCTTTTCGTTTCCGAGGTTCGCCTCGGCGCGTCCCGCGATGAACGCGCGTTGATATTCGCGGTGCAGATCGGAATCAGCGCCCGCCACCATCGTGCGAAACTTGTAAAGCAGAAACAGCCGCCCATCCATGCCGACGCGTTCCTGCGTGTAGAACACCGGCCCCTTCGAATCCAGCTTGATCAGTAGCGCGATCAGAAGCCACAACGGAAGCAGTAACGCGATCGCGAGCGCCGAGATGAAGAGATCGGACGCGCGCTTCAGAATGCGCGCGCCGCTCGATAACGGTTCGCGAAACAGACGGATCATCGGCAGCACGCCGATCTGATCGATCTCCGTTTTGCGCGGCAGACAGTTGAACAAACTCGGCGCGATGCGAAACTCCACGCCGCGACGCCGGCCGCAACGCATCATCACTTCAAACAGCGCGTCGCCGTTCACTTGCGGGTCGGCGATGATCACTTCGTTGGCGCCGGAGTCGCGAATCGCTTCGGGTAAACCCGCAAGACTGCCGACGACGGGTACACCTTCGTAACTGTCGGTCTCGTTCGTCTCGCCGTCATGCGTGTCGACCACGCCGATGACGCGATAACCAAGCGACGGCCGCTCGCGCATCTCTTTGATGAACAACGACGCTTCCTGTCCGCGGCCAACAACAAGCGTCGGAATCAAGTTGATCTGCCGGCTGCGCGCGAACGTTTGCACCGAACGGATGAACAACCTGATCAGGCCGACGCCCAACAGCACGAAGAAGAAGTCGAGCACGAACACGCCACGCGCGTAGGAGAACGCGCGAAACTCGAACCCGCCGCGATACAGAAACGCCGCGGCGACGATCAGCAACGAGCCCACCGCCGTCGCTTTGAAGATGCGAATGCCGTCGTCTACAAAAGAAAACTCACCGCGCAGGCGATACAGATCGTAGTAACGAAAACTCAACAGCCGTATCGCGACGACGAACAACAACAGCGCGCCGTACGGCGCAAACTCATCACTCCACGCTAACCTGCCGCCGAAGGCGACAACCGAAGCGTCCTCGCGCGCCTTGAAAGCGAGGATGAGCGAATAAAATGCGGCAAGTGCGTCGGCAACGACGAGTCCGGCTTTGACGGTGGGCACGATCCACCACGGCGCTCGCCCGGGCACACGGACGGATCGCGCGTCGAAGAATCTTCGTCGTTCTCGTTCAGCCCTCATCCAGGATCAGCCTGACGACCTCGTTGATTACGTCTGTTGAGCGTCGTGGATTCACCGATTGTTTCTTCTCAATCCTCAATTCGTTTAAATCCGTCGTCTCTGAAATACGTCGCAACCGTCCTTCCTGAACGAGTTGCTCGTCGACCGCGGCCCACTTGCCCGCGTAGATGCTCGCCGCCGGAACGCCAAGCGCCGCCGCTTCGCGATTAATCGTGCCGCCGGCGCTGATGACCAGATCGCTCGCTGCGATCAGCTCTGGTCCCGGCAACGGCTCCGCCGGAACGATCAAACGCTCCCTCGCCAAGTACTGCGCGCGCTGCGCATTGTTGCGCGGCAGCAGCACGACGCGAACGTTCTCATTCGCCAGCAGCATTTCCAACGCTTCGTCAAACAACGTGTTTTGAAACCGATGGTACAGCGCCTCGACCGCCGGCGGCCGCATCAGGACCAGCACATTATCCGGGTTGACGCCGAGTTCACACAACCGCGGGGCAAATGACGCGTCGGGTTTGAAGTCAGCGAGATAGACGTCTTCCTTCGTGCCGTGATAACGCCGCACCTTGCCCACGCCCGCGCCGAAACGGCGCAAAGCCTGCGCCGGAAAACTCGCCGGGACGATGATTCGAGACGCGAGCCGAAACGCCAGATGGTTCGCTGGTTGATGTTCGTAGTCCATCAGCGTGATGGTTCGGATGTGCGCTCCACGGCCGGCGAGGATTTGCGAATATGAGTTGTGACTGATCGCGAGATCGAATCGGCGCTTTCTCGCCCACCGCGCAAGCTCCCACGCTCGGCCGAACAGATTTCCCGCTTTGCCGGACACGCTGCGTCCGCCGTGCGCACCGATGACGTGCGGCTCGAGCCTGGCCGCGTGCGCGAGCGGAAGTGTTTCCGCGAAGTCGCGCGCCGTGACCTCGACTTCATGACCCGCAGCAGTGAATCTGTTGATGAGGGCTCGGAAAAACGGAACGTGCGGAGAGTTTGCGAGATCGATCCAAAGACGCATTGGTAGTTCAGCTCAAGAACAAGTCAGGAAGGGGGCAAACGAAGTGCGCCCCCGCAGCATGCTCGCGCAACGAAGAAGCGGGGGCGCGCTGCGCTTGCCCCCTTCCTGACCTGTTCAACTCCAGTTCGAATCACTGGCGGATCTCGACCAGCCGCCCACGATCGCGCAACGACGTTTCGGCAGCTTCGATCGTGTTTATCATGCGCAGTCCGGCGAGGCCGTCGGTCTCCGGCAGACGTCCGTTCTCGACGCAATCGACGAAATGCAGCGCTTCGGTCTGCAACGCTTCGGTCGTATCGAGGCGCGGCGCCCACATGTCGCCCAAACGATAGCTGACGAGCATTCGATACACGTCTTCCAAACCCGGCGTGACTCGAATCCCTTTGTCGTAAACTTTCAGCTTCTCGCTCGGCTCGAGGTCGTCGTAGAGAATCATCTTCTCGCTGCCGCCGATCAGCGTGTGCCGGACCTTCACCGGCGTCAGCCAGTTGACGTGAACGTGCGCGATCTGCGCACTGGAAAAGAAGAGCGTGATGTACGCGACGTTCTCCGGCTGTCCCGGAATGTGACTGATCCCCGTTGCCGACACAGCAATCGGTTTCTCAGGCAGGACGTAATCCATGATCGACAGATCGTGAATCGCGAGGTCCCAGATTACGTTGACGTCGTGCTGGAAAAGACCGAGATTGACGCGCACCGCGTCGTAGTAATAGATGTCACCTAACTGCCCCGAGACGATGATCTCGCGCATCTTCCGCACCGCGGGCGTGTAAACGAACGTGTGGTCCACCAGCAGCACGAGCTTGCGCGCGGCGGCTTCGTCGATCAGCCGGCGGGCCTGTTCTGACGTCGACGCCACGGGCTTCTCGACAAGCACGTGCTTGCCGGCTTTCAACGCAGCCATCGCGAGCTCGAAATGTGACGACACAGGCGTCGCGATCACGACCGCGTCAATCGCCGGATCATTGATTAGATCGTCGGAGCGGTTGCACGTCTTCAGTCCCGGATAGAGCTTATGCAGCGGCGCTAATCGTTCTTCGCGAAGATCGCACACGCGCGTGACGGCCGAACCCGGCGCCAGCATGAAGTTGCGCACGAGGTTCGGTCCCCAGTAGCCGTAGCCGATGACGCCGAGTTTGATCATTCGCCGTCCTTTCGCGCTGCGCCTTCGCGTACGTCGCCGATGACGCGCGCCGGAACGCCGGCGACGATCGCGAAGTTCGGCACGTCGCGCGTGACGACCGCGCCCGCGCCGACCAAAGCGCTTTCGCCAATCGTGACGCCGGCGAGGATCGTCGCGTTGCTGCCGATGCTCGCACGTTTTCTGACGATCGTTTTCACGACTTTCCAGTCGGCTTCAGTCTGCGGCGAGCCGTCTTCGTTCACCGCGCGCGGATAGACGTCGTTTGTAAACATGACGCCGTGTCCGATGAAGCACTCGTCTTCTATCGTTACGCCTTCGCAAACAAAACTGTGCGACGAGATCTTGCAGCGCTCGCCCACACTCGCGTTCTTCTGTATCTCGACGAACGCGCCGACTTTCGTGTCCGCGCCGATCGAGCAGCCGTAGAGATTGACGAGATCGGGTTGAAAGATGCGCGCGCCGGGACCAATAGTTACGTCTGGTGCTATCGGCATCTGTTACTCGCTTTCGAGCAAACGCGCCAGGGCGTAAAGCATCCAGGCCTGGGTCCAGCGCATGTAGGGTTTGCGAATCGTGTAGAACCGGCGGCGTTGATAATAGAAGAAGCCTCGCTCGTCACGCAGATTTTGAATCGTCCAGCGAGCGACGTCTTGAGCCATCTTGAACGAAGTCTCGTCGAGTTCACGGCATTCGAGCAGCGTCACAATCGCGCTCGCCGCGGCGTGCGCATCAGCAGGATACGGCTCGTCATCGTAGTATTTCGGCCACCCCTCCGCAAGAAAGAAAGTGTCTTTCCAGTAACCATAACCTCGTTCCAACGCGGTTTGAAACTCCGCCGCGGCGGGACAGGCGTCGATGATTCGCTTCAACGAAAACAGGACGTACGCGGTGTGGAAATTGTCGATCCACGACTGCGCCGGCGCCGTTCCGTACGTCCATGAGCCGTCTTCGCGCTGATGATTGACGACGTAACGCGCCGCGCGCACTGCCAGGTCGCACAGTTCGGTTTCGCCGGTTGCTTTTCCGACGCAGGCAAGCACTTCGGCGGCAAGCAAACTGGCGTTGAAGATATGCGTGTTGGTGTTGGGTGCGTAGCTGAAACACAGATCCGCCGATCGCGGCAGGTCGCGGAGGATGAAATCGCACACGCTTTGTGCAGTTTTGAAGTCTCCGGCTTCTATGAACGCGCGAGCCGCAAATGCCGTCGGCACGATCGTCGGCGTGCCGCGCGGCGCGAAGAAGTTTCGACTCTGCCAGTCGAAGTTGTAACCCCATGCAACGCCGCTGTAGCCGTCGACTTTCAAATCGAGCAAATCAGACAACAACTGGCGCGCTACGTTTTCGTGGTGTTTGAGTGTGGCGAGCGCAAACAACGCGACGCCTTTCGGATTTCGGCCGGCAGGCACGCGCGCGACGCCGCGCAGATCGATGGGCGAGCGCTTAACCACTTGCGTCCAGATGAAACGTGCGTTTCGTGAGTTTGCGAGCGGCGTGGACTGGAACACGCGGCTGTTCAGCGCGTCGAAGGGATCATGTCCGGCGAAGTCGTGTGCCTGACACCAGGCGAACAGCTGATCGTAGGCAGTCTGAACGTCTAACGCCTGCGTTGCGTCTTTTGTGCCTTTTTGCGGCTGAAAAAGATCGGTCACCTGCTGTTAACCAGCGTCTCGATCCGTCGCGGCGTCTCGATAAAGCTCTCGTGCCACAGTTCGAACATCAACAGCGTCCAAAGCAGCTTTCGATGATTGGCAACGCCGCGCTCGTGTTCGTCCTGCAATCGCGCCACGTACTCCGGATTGAACACGCCGGCTCGCCGCACGCGCTCCGGCGACAACAGGTCGCGGGCCAGCGGCCGCAACTTGACCTTCAACCACTCGGCGACCGGCACGCCAAAACCTTTCTTGCCGCGACGCGTCACAAACGGCGGCAACAGTTCGTGGACCGCTTTCTTCAGGATGTATTTCGTTTTTAGTCCGCGCAGCTTGTAGTTGCACGGCAGCGACGCCGCAAACTCCGCCACTCGCGGATCCAGAAACGGCGCGCGCACTTCCAACGACACCGCCATGCTCGCGCGATCCACTTTCGTCAAAATATCTTCCGCAAGATACAGCTGCGTATCGACGTCCTGCATGCGCGTCACGAGGTCTTCGTTGTCACACTCCGCCGCGATCTGCCGCGCGTCCGCGTAAATCTCGCCGTCAGTCGCACCCAGCACGTCGGGCGTCAGCAACGCCAGCTGCTCCTCGGGTGTGAATGAACCAAACCAAACGTGATGTCGTGCAACTTCGTCGTACTTCGCGCCGTTCACGAACCGAAGCGCCTTGTAGTCAAACGAAAGGTTCTTCGTTTTCACCGGCAACAAACGCACGAACGGCTCGATCAATCCCCGACGCAGTAGTCCCGGAACGTGCTTGTAAACTTCGGCCCAACGATGCCCCGCGTACATCTGATATCCCGCGAACAGTTCGTCGCCGCCGTCGCCACCGAGCGCGACGGTGACGTGCTTTCGCGTAAACCGCGACAACAGATAGGTCGGCACCAGCGAAGGGTCGCTGAACGGTTCGTCCATCCACGCGCCGATCTCGCTGACGAGGTTCGCAGCGAGGTTCGCACTCAAGCGCTCTTCGTGATGGTCCGTCCCGAGAAACTTCGCGACGCCACGCGCATACGCGGACTCGTCGAACGAAGCTTCCGCAAACGAGATCGAAAACGTTTTCACTGCTTCCGACGAAGCGCGGACGGCCAGCGCCGCTACAGTCGACGAATCAACGCCTCCCGAAAGCAAAACGCCCAGCGGCACGTCTGAAACCAGACGCATCCGCACCGCGTCCGCCATCAACTCGCGCAACTGCTCGGCCGCGTCTCGTTCACTCGGAACAGGATCGATCGTCTTGTAGCTGAGTCGCCAGTATCGCTCGACGCAAACGCGCCCGTGGTCCAACGTCAGCTTGTGCGCGGCGGGAAGCTTGTTGATTCCCTTGTAGATCGATAACGGCGCGGGAACGTAATCGAACGAGAGATAGTGGCGTAGCGCCTGAAGGTCGAGCGATGGTTTGCACGCCGGATGGGCCAGCAGAACTTTCGGCTCGGAAGCAAACAGCAATGTGTTCGCGAACACGCCCCAGTAAAGCGGTTTCTCGCCGAACCGATCGCGCGCGATCAGCAAGCGGCGGCGCTTGTTGTCCCACAACGCGAACGCGAACATGCCGTTGAGCTCGCGAACCATGTCGTCGCCGTACTCTTCGTAAAGATGCGGCAGCACTTCGGTATCGGATGCGCTGCGGAACGAGTGTCCGCGTTTTTCAAGGTCCGCGCGCAGTTCGCGATAATTGTAGATCTCGCCGTTGAGTACGACGGCGACCGACTTGTCTTCGTTGAATGCCGGCTGTTCTCCGGTGATGAGATCGATGATCGCAAGCCGTCGCATGCCCAGCGCGACGCCGTTCGTCACAAACGCGCCTTCCGAGTCAGGCCCGCGATGAATCATCCGCTCGCACATCGCGTGCAGCAGGTCGCGCGCGCCGTCGCGAGGAGGCGCGTTTGGATCAAGATTGGCCCAACCGGTGATTCCGCACATGATGTTTCAGGACTTGTCGTTCTTGAATCCCAACCGTTCGCGCACCGCGTAGATGGCTTTCGCCTGCGACTCGTGATAAGTGCGCACAAGCATTTCCGCCAGCAACCCCATGAGCAAAAACTGCACGCCGACGGCAAACATCACGATCGTGAGGATCGGAAGCGGTGTCTGCACGAAATCGGCCCTGTGGAAGATCTTGAGAAACACGGCGTACAGGCCGGCGAGCAGCGAGATCGCAAACGCGAACATACCAAACGATCCGAACACGTAGATCGGTTTGGTTTGATACGACGCCATAAACTTGATCGTCATTAGATCGAAGACGACTTTCAGCGTCCGCGACAGGCCGTACTTCGACTTGCCCATCGTGCGGGCGTGATGCCTGACCGGGATCTCCGTGACGCGCGCGCCCGCCCACGAAGCGTAGATCGGAATGAACCGGTGCATCTCGCCGTAGAGACGCACGTCCTGCAACGACTCGCGCCGATAAGCCTTCAACGAGCAGCCGTAATCGTGCAGCGGCACGCCACCGATCCACGAGATCACGCGGTTGGCGATCATCGACGGGATCTTGCGCGTGATCATTTTATCCTGGCGGTTCTTGCGCCAGCCGGAGACGACGTCGTAACCCTCGTCGAGTTTGCTCAGGAGGCGCGCGATGTCGGCTGGATCGTTTTGCAGATCGGCGTCCATCGGGATCAGGACTTTGCCGCTCGCGGCGTCGATGCCGGCGGCCATCGCCGCGGTCTGGCCGTAGTTTCGTCGCAACGCGATGACGCGCACGCGCGGGTCGAGCTCTGCGATTTCGCGCAGAATCTTCAGGCTGCCGTCCGATGAACCATCATCGACGTAGACGATCTCCGCCGAGCGGTTGAGTTTTTTCAGTGCTTCGTCGAGTTTGGCGTGCAGCGGCTGGAGGTTTGGTTCTTCGTTGTAGACGGGAAGAAAGATCGAGATTTCAGGCGTAGCAGTTTCAGTGCCCGCGCTTGCGAGCTCACGAGATATTTTCTGTTCGTCGAGAATCCTCATCCGCGGGACATTCTAGAACAGATTTCCCCTGAACCACTCAACAAACCTTCGCAGGCCGTCTTCGATCTGGGTTTGCGGGTTGTAACCGAGCAGCTTTCGCGCCTTGCTGATGTCGGCGAAGGTTTGCGGCACGTCGCCCGGCTGCGGCGGCTGGCGATCGATCACGGCGTGGGCGTCGAGTTCCTTTTCGAGAAGCGCGATCAGTTCGCGGAGCTCGACCGTTCGCGACTCGCCGAGGTTGATGACTTCGTAGGCGCTCTGGTCGTAATTGATGGACGCTACGACGCCGTCGATGATGTCGTCGACGTAGGTGTAATCACGGCGCGTCGTGCCGTCGCCAAAGACCGGAATCGGTTTGCCGTCGCTGATCAGTCGGGCGAACTTGTGAATCGCCAGATCGGGGCGCTGTCGTGGGCCATAAACGGTAAAGAAGCGCAGGCAGACGCAGCGGATACCGTAGAGATGCGAATAAGTGTGGCAGAGAAGTTCGCCCGCGCCTTTCGTCGCGGCGTAAGGCGAGATGGGTTGTCGAATCGGATCGTCTTCGCTGAACGGGACCTTGGCGTTAATGCCGTAGACTGAAGACGACGAGCCGAAGACGAACTGTTTGATGCCGTGTTGTCGCGCAAACTCGAGCAGGTTGAGCGTGCCGTTGACGTTGGTTTCGTTGTAGAGCAACGGTTGGGCCAACGAGGGACGCACGCCGGCGCGCGCCGCGAGATGAACGATGCAGTCGAAGTGCGTGTTGGCGAGAGATCGCTCCAGTGATTCAGGGTCGCGGATGTCTGCTTCGACGAGTTGGTAGCGCAGATCGTCAAGTTGGTGACGAATGTTGGCGCGTTTGATCCTGGGATCGTAGAAGTCGTTGAAATCGTCGACAACGGTGACGTGTTCGACGTTGCTTTTCAGTAGTCGGTCGACAAGATGCGAACCGATGAAGCCCGCGCCGCCCGTTACGAGAATCCTTTTCATACGTGGTTCACTTTGTTGCATAGATCCACAAGTGCCAGCCCCATCGCGAGGCCAGACGCGATTCGATCGAGCGCGGGAGTATTGGGCCAAGGATGGGGAGCCATTTCTTGTTGAAGAAATAGATGCGCAGTTCGACGTTCGCAAAGTCTTTGAAGAGCTCCCGTGCTTCGTCGCGTGAATAGACTCGCGCGAGCGGGTTGCCGGCGCCGTCAGTGTTGCTGTTCAGGAACTCTTGCGAGCCGAGATAGGCGCGTTCGGAACGAAAACGGTTCGCGTGTTCGCGAAGAGAGTCTTCGGGTTCGCCGGTGACCAGACGAACGAAAGTGATCCCGGCGTTCCATCTGAGCAAGTGAACGCCCGCGCGTCGCAGCAGCGAGATGTTGATGCGATAGTTGTAGGAGTTGCGATGGTAAAGCATCACGACTGCGCGTCCGCCGGGACGCAGGACGCGATGTATTTCGCGGACGGCGACGGCGGTGTCGGGCGTGTGATGCAACACTCCGTGGGAATAGACGATATCGAACGAGTTGTCGGGGAAGTCGAGACGTTCGGCGTCGGAAACGCGGAAAGCGCCGGGCAGATTGAACAACTTGAACCGGCGTCGCGCGAGATCAACCGCGGCTTCCGTCAGATCGATTCCGGTGTAGTCAGCGCCTGCTTTGGCGAATTGGGCGCCGTCAGTTCCAAGGCCGCAACCGACTTCGAGCACGCGCAGGTTCCTGGCGCGATTGAATCCAGCGGCCTCTGGAATGTGCCACTCTTTCTGATAGCGATGTTGTTCGACCGCTTCGAAGAAAGCGCGTGAACCGGGCTGCGCGTCGGCAAACTTCGTCCCGCAGGGATTGGCCTGCCAGAACTCCCGCACGCGATCCTTCAGTTGGGCATTTGATTGCGACATCTCGAAGCCGTGGAAGGATAACAGCCTCGGAAGGGTCGCGACAAAAGGAGGAGATGTTTGCGCATCGCGTGCGTTGCGTTCGCGTTGCATCGCTAGCCGAGCGGCGGCTTTGCAGGCACAATCGTCGTTTCTGTTCATGCTCCGCTGCCTTGCGCCTCGGGCCAGCCGTTGCTGGGCGAACTGCCCGAGGCGCAAAGCGCGAAGGTCGCTGGAGTGAGGACCCAAATCCGGCTACGGGACACCCACCTATCCCACCAGTTGATTTTGCCCCCTCTCTCAACTGGGCCGGATCAAACGCCTACGAGTAAATCTCGGTTCTTGCCATTCTTCAGACTTGCTCTTAGAATCTCGCAGCCCGTTAATAGCAGCAGCGCTTGACGACGGCGCGAACTATACTCACACAACGCCCAGAAGTCCTTAAACTAAAATCAAATAGTTATTAGTTCGTTCTCAAGAACGTATGCCTCATAACAACACCGCGTATTACGAATTTGGTCCCTACCGCCTGGAGTTGGCCCAACGCCTTCTCACGTGCACGGGAGAGATGGTTGCTCTCACTCGCAAAGCCACCGAGATCCTGATCGTGCTGGTGGCGCACGCTGGTCAGCTCGTTGAGCGAGACGAGTTGTTGAAGGAGGTGTGGCCCGACTCGTTTGTCGAAGAATCGAACCTCACGCAAACCATCTTTCAGCTCAGAAGGACTCTTGGCGACGAGCGTGCTGAACCGAGATACATCGAGACCGTCGCGAGACGTGGATATCGTTTCATCGCGAACGTCAGGGCTGTTCATGGTAACGAGGCACAGGACGTTGCGGAGTCCGGGAATGGACACGGAGCGGATGGTGGTGCCGACGCGGTGCAGACTGTGGCGATTCTCCCGTTCGTGAATGCGACTGGCGATTCAGGATACGAGTATCTGGCCGAGGGTCTGACTGACAACGTCGTCAACAGTCTCTCTCGCGTGTCGAAGCTTCGCGTTATGTCGCGTAGTGCGGTGTTTCGGTACAAGTCGAAACGGTTGGATCCGCGGGTTATTGGGATGGAGCTTGGCGTTGGTGTGGTGTTGGTGGGGAGTATTGTGTCGCGGATGGCAACGTCTGGTTCATCGAAAAGGTCGGTTCCGCCGCCGATTGCGATTGTTATTGAGTTGGTGGAAGTGAGGAGTGGGTGGCAGATATGGGGTGAGAGTTTTGACTGCAACATCAAGGAGATCCTTGAAGTGCAGGATGCGATCACGCGCGGTCTGCTTTCGGCGTTGAAGCTGAAGCTTACGGGTGAGGAAGAGAAGCGCGTGACGACGCGCTACACGGAGAATGCTGAGGCGTACCAGGCGTATTTGGAGGGGAGGTATCACTGGAGTAAGTACACGCGAAGCGGGATTGAGAAGGCGATCGTCCACTTTCGGCAGGCGATCGAACTCGACCCCAACTACGCCCTGGCCTACGCCGGCATCATCGACTGCTACCTCCGCCTCGCCACCAACTACCTCCCGCCCGAAAGTGATGCGAAGGGGCCGTCAGTTAATGGAGCCTCAACCGAAGAAAACAGGCTCGATTCAGTCGACGATCCAAAAACGAATAGCGAACAAACCCCCAACAGTGAGGAAAAAGTGAAGCTGCGATTTGAGTGGGACTGGACAGTCGCGGAGACAGAACGCCGTAGGGCGATTGAATTGAAGACCGAATATCCCGCAGCACACCAATGGTTTGCCGCATATCGCGTCGCGACGCGCATCTTTGAGGAAGTGAATGGCCGCTCCCCCACGACCACCCTACTCGGTTTGAAGCTGCCAGCTCAAGTTCGCTTTGGAGTTCTGACTCCTGGCGAAGAAGTACACGTACTGTGTACCGTCGCGCGCGAACAGATTGCGGTTGGTAATTTTGAAGCGGCTGCGTTAATTCTCAAGTCTTGGTACCCCGAGAATGGTTGGCCGGAGCTGCAGGCTTTGAGTCCTTATTCAGCTGCGGATTTGCTCCTCACCTTAGGTAACTTAATCGCATATCTCGCAGGGAGTAAACGTGGCGGCAACCACAAGCAGGCAGAAGTATTTTTAAGTGGAGCCATCGCGCTATTCGAGCAGCTTGGTGTCAAGAGTCGTTCCACTGAAGCGCAAGTAGAATTAGCGCGTTCATATTACAGGCAAGGTCTATTTGATCTTGCGCGAACTACATTCTCATTAGCCATCTCTCAATGCCCACAGAACCAACCCGAAGTCAAGAGCCACTGCTTAATCTTCTGGAGCGTCCTTGAACGAGATGTTGGGCGTTTGTTGGATTCGATGGCGAGACTGCGAGAGGCTGAAAGTCTTCAGGTGACGGGTCTACTCATGCGAGGTCGCTGTGAATTGGAACTCGCAACAACAATTAAAGAATTGGCAGTGTCGGAGAATCAGGACTGGTACTACGACCAAGCTAGACTTCACTACAAAACCGCACTTCATGAATTCGAAGCTATTGGTCACCACAGAATGGCTGCGATCGTTGAAAACAACTTAGGGTATCTGTTGGTGAATCTGGGGTTGACCGAAGAATCTGAAACGCACTTACTCCGGTCACGTCGATTTTTCGACACACTGTCCGATAACTTGCGGGTGGCCCAAGTTAATGAAACACTGACCCGTTTGTATATTGCCACCAAACGATATACCGAAGCTCAAAAAACGATTGAATGCGCAGTCCAAGCGCTTGAACAAACTGAGGGAGAGGCAGTGCTCTCAGAAGCGCTAACAACCAGCGGCATAGTAGCTTGCCGCCTCGGGCGGTATACAGAAGCTCAGAAGACGTTTGAAGCCGCGTTCAAGGTGTCCGAACGTTGTGGGGACCGCGAGGGTGCAAGACGCGCTCTAGTCAGCATGTTTGAAGAGATGAGAAAAAGATTGGATGGGGAGGAATTGCGGCAGTTATCAAACAAACTTAGGCGATTGCAGTCGGTGGACGAGCCGAGTCTGCTTACCAGGCGCGTTGACGAGACGATTGGCTGCATAAAGTCTCTTCTAGGCACGTAGTAGTAGCAATGAAGAATCAACAAACGTTCTGCCTGATGCTGGTGAGGGATCTCGGACAATGAGTTATTTCAGACGTGGCAGTGGAAAGAGCGCGAACCTGCCATCAACGAACAGGATTCGCGTTCAAACCACATCCGAGTGCGGCGGACCACAGTAAATCCCTGCCGGTCCGAAAGACGGCGACAACTGGGATGACATAGTTGGGAGGTGGAGCCGACGCCAGCGACAGGCTAATCGCAAACTTCTCAGGCGCGAGCAACCGTCGCAAAAAAGCGAGTTGGTGGCCCGTGCCTTCGAAGTCCTCCGCCAGTCGGGAGCGGAACGAGCGGTCCTGGCGGAAGGTTGAAAAGCCGGCAAAAACAAAGATGAAAAGCGGTCTGATCTGGGTCGAACGCCGCTTGTAAATCAATTCTTTAAGTCCTGGCACCACATCCAACAAAGACCTCACGTGAGCCGGTTTGTCCGGCGGCACCGTTAGAGAAGTTCCGTCGGAAAGATAAACCCTGAAAGCGGTGCTGTTCCCCTTGAAATTAGTGACACGGCGCAAAAGCTGGTAGTGGGATACGTTCCGGGTGTCATTTCAAGTCTCCTGTTAGGCCGCTTGCGGTATGGACTTTGCCAGTTATCTCGCTGAGAGGTCGCGGAGACGCGGTTTTTCAGCAAGTTGACTGATGTTTGAAACGCTGGCCGCGCAATTTGACCTGATTCGGTCAAATTAGAGCAGGGAGCCGCTTTCGAGCAGCATTCTGATCAAGCCAGCGAAACCGCCGGAGATCGCGCCTTCCAAATCAAACCGTGACGATCGGGTAGGAAGAACCCCGGTGGGACTGACGGCAGCACTAGAACGACCGACGGGTATGTGGCCAGCCGTACGACCTCCGGGAATGTTACCCGCAATCTTCCCGCCGGCGATGTTGCCAGCGAATGCTGTAGGGTAGATCAAGATCATCAAAACCAACGCTAGAAGTGTGGGCTTAAACCGTCTCATGTTAATTCTCCTCGTAGACCAAGGCGTCTGACTAGTGGTTCCGGCGGAATACCGGGCCCAAATCATTCGAATTCTGTGACGGCCTCTCTCTTTCAATGATCGTGCCAAGACGAGAACCAATGTGGCGGGGCTATGTAAACGCTGATATCACTAAGCTTAACCACTTGCCGTTTAGGTGACTCTCGTTTTAGTACACGAATCCTAGTGATTACTATCTACACACCCAAGCCCAGACTTGATCGCCACTTTACACGTGAATGTGTCTGTAGTTCATTAAAATGCAGAGATTATGATGGGCGGCCTCCATGGATATTAATGTTTCACCGTATATTCTGTATCCACTCAGTTGCGAGTAAAAGCGCCGGGCAGAGCAATCGAGGCTAAGCAAAGATGGTCGTCAACATTCATCATGAAGCTGCGCTTACGGAGAATGAAAGAGTAGAGGTATGCTGTGAAATCGCTCGCGAAAAGCTCGAAGTCGGAGATTATGACGGTGGAATCGCGACATTACAGCCTTGGTGGGAGATAGGTGAGTGGCCCAACCACAGTGGGCTAACTAACAAAGCTGCCGCAGAGCTTTTGCTTACTGCTGGTGTTCTCAGCGGATTGATAGCGAGCACTAAGCAATCGGCTGGCGGTCTGCGGCCTGCCGAGGAACTGTTGAGCGGCGCAATAGCATTATTTGAGCAAATGGGAGATAAGGCGCGTGCCGCGGAAGGAAGAATCGAACTAGGCTGGTGTTATTTTTGGCACGGATTGTTTGACCTTGCCCGCTTAAGTCTCTGTTCATCACTTACCGCGTTAACCGAAAATCAAACGGAATTGCGAAGCATAGGTTTGATTCGCTTGGCTGTCGTAGAACATTATGCCGGGCGGCTCCACGATGCGATTGCATTACTGACAGAGGCGTCACCGTTAGTCGAAACTGAGTGCCCATGGATAAAGGGTCGATTTCATCTCGAGTATGCTACAACTTTACGCGACTTAGGCGTCGCCGAGGCCAACGAAAGCCATTATGGTGATTCTCTCAAGCATTACCAAGAGGCTCTTCTGGAGTTCGAAAGACTCGGCAATCTTAGGTATACCGCTATTGTGGAGAATAATCTTGGATATTTACTGTTGACGCTTCATAGATTCGATGAAGCGGACGCCCATCTCCAACGGGCCAAAACACTGTTTGAGCAATTCGGGGACGCGGTTAAGCGAGCTCAAGTCGAGGAAACCGTCGCTCAACTCCTCATCGCTAGGGGAGAATATTATTTAGCAGAGTCTTCCATACAAGGGGCAGTAGAAACTCTCGAAGACCGCGGTGAGGATGCGCTGTTGGCGGAGGCGCTGACGACGCAGGGATTGGTGCTTTGCCGGTTGGGGCGGAGGCAGGAGGCGAAGCCGATACTCGAAAGAGCCCGCAGAGTGGCGGAAAGGTGCGGCGACCGCGAGGGCGCC
>DASURS010000226.1:0-6478 GCA_036279935.1 Pyrinomonadaceae bacterium | reverse complement strand
GTTTTCATCATCTGAAGGAGAAACGCCCCATGCGAATATCGGTTGAAATCCGAGCGCTTATCCTAACACTGATCTGTCTCGTGATCGTGCCCGTTATAAACGCGCAGTCGTTCACGATGGAGCAGATCAAGAGTTACCCGTTTCCTAACGAGCTAACTACGGCTGCCACCGGCTCGCGCATCGCATGGGCCTTCAACGAGCGTGGTCTGCGGAACATCTGGGTGGCGGAAGGCCCGGACTTCAAGGCGCGCAAGTTAACCAACTACAGTTCGGACGACGGTCAGGAGTTGACGAGCGTTGCAGTTTCAGCCGACGGCAAGTACGTGGTCTATGTTCGCGGCGGCGATCATGGTTCAAACTTCGAGAGTTCGTCACCGGTCAATCCGGCGATGTCGGCCGTTGCGATGAAGGTGCAGATCTGGAGCGTGCCGTTCGCCGGCGGCGAGCCGAAGCTACTCGGCGACGGCGACGAACCCGCGATCTCGCCGAAGAGCGATCGGGTGGCGTTTGTGAAAGATCGCGGCCTCTGGTCCGCGCCGATCGACGGCGCCGCGCCCGCCAAACGTTTCTTCTTCGCGCGCGGCGACTGCGGCTCGCCCGAATGGTCGCCTGACGGTTCGCGTCTCGCCTTTGTCTCCAATCGCGGCGATCACTCGTTCATCGGCGTCTACACAAACGACGCGACTCCCATCGTCTATATCGCGCCGTCGACTTCGCGTGACTCAAGCCCACGCTGGTCTCCGGACGGAAAGCGGATCGCATTCGTGCGAAGGCCCGGCAACGGCGGCGCTCCCGAACCGATACTCGAACAGCGCCCGCAGGCGTGGGCCATCTGGGCAGCCGACGCCACGACCGGCGAAGGACGCCAACTCTGGAAAAGCGCGTTCACCTTGCGCGGCTCTCCGCCGTCGACGCACGGCAACGCGAACCTGCACTGGGCCGCCGCCGGCCGCATCGTCTTTCTGTCGTATCTCGACGGCTGGCCGCACCTTTACTCGATTCCCGAAAACGGCGGCGAGCCGTTGTTGCTGACGCCCGGCAACTACATGGCCGAGTACATCACGATCAGCCCCGATCGGACTTACATGGTCTTTGCCGGAAACGCCGGCACTGACGTCGACGACATCGACCGGCGACACATCGTCAAGGTCCCGGTCGACAAAGCGCAACCAGTCGTGATGACGCCCGGCAAAGGACTCGAATGGACTCCGTTCGTCACCGGCGACGGCAAGCACATCGCGTATCTCGCCGCGACTTCGCAGCGCCCGCCGCTGCCGGCAGTCATACCCGCGAGCGGTGGCAAGTCTCAAACGATCGCCGAAGATCGTCTCCCGGCTGATTTTCCAGCGAGCCAACTGGTGACTCCGAAAAAGGTCGTCTACAAAGCGCCTGACGGTCTCGAAATTCATGGGCAGTTGTTCGAACCCAGCGGCGGCGCCGCGAAGAAGCCAGCAATCATCTACGTCCACGGCGGTCCGCCGCGCCAGATGCTGCTCGGCTGGCATTACTCCGACTACTACACGAACGCCTATGCACTGAACCAGTTTCTCGCCAGCCGCGGTTACATCGTCCTGTCAGTCAACTACCGACTCGGAATCGGCTACGGCCACGACTTTCATCGTCCGCAGAACGCCGGTGTGCAGGGAGCGTCCGAATATCAGGACGTCAAAGCCGGCGCCGAGTATCTACAGCGACTGCCGCAGGTTGACGCCAAACGAATCGGCGTCTACGGCGGTTCGTACGGCGGTTACCTGACGGCACTCGCCCTCGCGCGCGACTCGAAACTCTTCGCCGCCGGCGTTGACATCCACGGCGTACACAATTGGACCGCGGAACGCGCGGCGTCGCTGCTCGAAAATCGTTACGAGCGGCCGCCCGACGTTCAACGCGCGCTCGACGTCGCGTGGCACTCATCGCCTGTCGCTTCGATCGCAACGTGGAAGTCGCCGGTGTTGTTGATTCACGGCGACGACGATCGCAACGTTCGTTTCAGCCAGACTACGGATCTCGTCAGGCGTCTGGAAAAAGCGGGAGTGACGTTTGAAGAGCTGGTCATACCGGACGACACGCACCACTTCATGCGTCACGCCAATCTCGTTAAGGTCAACTCCGCGACTGCGGCATTTTTCGATCGCATCTTCGGCATGAGTCGCGCAAGCGAGTAGAGTATGGGAGCCACAAAAAGGCACAAAAAACTCAAACACCTAATCACTTCTCTCTTGTGCTTTTTTGTGCCTTTTTGTGGCAGCGAATAGACAAGTGCAGAACCTCGAGCCCGCCACCGAAAAGGTTCAACAGTTTCCGTGCCCGTCCTGCGGAGCGGATCTGCTGTACGAGCCGCAGGATGGAGGTCTGACGTGTCCGTACTGCGGGCACAAGGAACCGATCGCGCAAATCGCCGCGGAGGTTCAGGAGCGCCCGTTCGAACAGTATTTGCGAGCCAATCCCGAACAGATGGGCCGGCTGGCGCAGAACGCGCTCGAAGTTCAGTGTCAGAGTTGCGGCGCGAAATCGTTGTTTATACCGCCCGAAGTGGCCGGGCGCTGCGAGTTCTGCGGCGTGCGGATTGTGGCGCAACCAAAGTCGGCGGATCCCATCCTGGCGCCCGAAGGACTGCTACCGTTCAGCATTGCGCAAAAGCAGGTGACTGAGGACCTGCGCCAATGGCTCGGGTCGAGATGGTTCGCGCCGAACGATCTGAAGCGGTTCGCCGAGCCCGAAGCGATACACGGCATCTACATCCCGTTCTGGGTGTACTACACGAACACCAGCACTGATTACATCGGCGAGCGCGGCGACCACTACTACACAACCGAAACCTATTACGAAAGAGATTCGCAGGGGGACCAGGTGAAGCGCACTCGGCAGGTGCAACACACTCGCTGGTCCGACGCCTCCGGCACAGTTACAGATTGGTTTGGGGATCTGCTGGTCCCCGCGACGCGCTCGTTGTCCACTGAGCGGCTTGATGCGCTGGAGCCATGGGACACGGACAAACTGAAGCCGTATAACCCCGCGTACTTGGCGGGCTTCAAGGCGCAACGTTACCAGATCGATCTCGAACAAGGTTTTGAACGCGCAAAGGAGCTGATGGCGCCCGTCATCGAACGCGACGTGCGCAACGACATCGGCGGCGACGAACAGCGGATCCAGGATATGAGGACGGAATACTTCAAGACCACGTTCAAACATCTGCTGCTGCCGGTCTACGCGGGCGCTTATCGTTTCAATGGCAAAGTGTTTCAGATCGTGGTCAACGGGCGGACGGGCGAGATCCAGGGCAGCCGTCCGTACAGTGCCTTCAAGATTCTGCTGTTAGTTGCTTTTCTGCTGGTAGTGGTTTTGCTTCTAATTCTGTTGTTTGGTGACGCTAGATAGATTCCATATTGAAAGGGTCGATGATGCTTACTAGATTCCTCGTGGTTGTGACTTGTCTTGTCTTATTAGCCGGTTGTGCGAAGAAGAACCCACTTGAAAGCGCGACGAACCGCAGTAACGAACCTGAGCCTGTCGCGGGCGTGGAGAAGGAGAAGCCCGCGCCGGGAACTGGCAACGTTCAGGGAAAGGTCCTCTACAACAACGCGCCGGTTGAGAATATCGACGTGCGGTTGTGCGAAACGTTCAGCCGCTTCATGAGCGGTTGCGGCGGCAAGATCTACACCGCCAAGACTGATAAAGACGGCGACTTCGTGATCAAGAACGTCGAGCCGAAGGAATACGAAGCGCTAACGGTGCGCATCTTCGATACCGATGGGTACGTCTTTGCGACGTCGGGCATCGCCGGCATCAGCGCGGCGAAGTACAAGGTCGACGCCGATAAGACGCTCTTCATTGCGCCGACACACCTGTTCAAGGCCGATCTGAAAACAACCAATCCGAAAGCAGGCTCGACGATCAGCGGGCAGGACCTCACGCTGTCGTGGGAACCTTATCCTGACGCCGCTTACTACAAGTTCAGCCTCGCGGCGGACGATCACATGGTTGAGTCTCCATACACGAACGAAAAGGTTGAGGGAACGTCGTTCAAGGTCGCGAAGACGCTACAGAAGGGTGGGTACCGCTTGAAGGTCGAAGCGTACAACGGCAAGGACAAGAAGCTGTCCGAAACGAACGAAGAGACCAAGTTCACGGTGAATTAGCCACAAAAAGGCACAAAAGAGCACAAAAGGCACCAGACTTAATTCATCTTTGTGCCTCTTGTGTCTTCGGTGCTTTTTTATGGTTAACGTTTAGGCGTCTTCACGCTGACTATGTTCGTGTACGCTGAGTTTCCTCCAGTGTTGAACGCGCGGACGCGATAGCGATACCAGGTGTTCCCGGTCAGTCCCGTATTGCCAAAGGCTGCGACGTTGGCTCCGGTTGTCGCAATCTGCGCGAAGTTCGTGCAGTTGTTGCCGGTGCAGCGTTCGATACTGAACCCCTGCTCGTTACTAGAATTGTCCGTCCACGACAGGTTGATCTGAGTCGCACTGACTGCCGTTCCCGACAGATTCGTCGGCGCTGCGGGCGCAGGCGTAGGTGTTGGAGTGGGTGTCGGAGTTGGAGTCGGAGTCGGAGTTGGCGTCGGAGTCGGTGTTGGAGTAGGCGTTGGCGTTCCACCACAACCCGGGAAGCGGAACGATCCGATGCGCGTGCGCCAGTTGAAGCTTGACGTCGTAGCGTAGTACTCGCTCGTGAACCAGAATGTGCAGTCGTCCGCCGGATCGACCGTGAGCGAGCTGTAGTCGCCCCAACGGTTGCCGGTTCCGCTCTGGCTTCCCGTTCCCGAGAACAGGATCGACTCGCCCTGGCCCAGCGTGTTCAGCGGATCTGACGCCAGTCTTCCGGCGTAGCGCAGTTCCGGAAACATCGTCGCGCTCGACGCGCTGTAACCGATCGCGAGATTGCCGTCGCGGTCCATCGCCGCGCTGCCCATCCAGCGCCACACGGAGTCAGGTTGATACGTGCTCTCCTGTGCAACTGTCACCGGACCGGACGTCACGTTGCGCAACTCGAACCAGCGAATCCCCGCGACGCTTCCCGAGTTCACCGTGTAATTGCCGACCACTGACTCGTGCGTGCCGAAGTTGCGATAAGCGAGCCTGAACATCAGTCGATCGCCGATGCCGTCGAGACGCGAAGTCGTGCCTGACTGCGGCACGCACGATCGTGTCAACGCACAGAGTTGTGTGAACCCGGCCGCGGCTGGACTGGCGACCAGCGTGAACGTCGAGTTCGCGGGCGTCGTGAAGTCGGTGTGGAAGTGGAAGACCCTGTAACTCCCTCCGCCGGGCCACTCGATAAAGATACCGGGCGCGCCGGGTGGCGGCAGGTTCGACCCGTCGAGGTCGGCGGGCAGATACGACTCCTCGAGTGATCCGTTGGTGATGCCGGGCGTGATGAACGTCGCGGGCAGTCCGGCCAGCATCTTCGCGCGATCGAACGCGAAGGGTTGAGGGCCGAGATACGACGTGCCCGTCGAGTTGAAGACGTTCATGCTCATGTAGTACGCGTCGGGCCACACGCTCAAGTGCGGATAGTCGAAGAAGTTCGATCCGAGATGGAAGTCGTAACGATGATAGGAGCCGGTCGCGTCGCTGGTGGTTGAAATAGCGACGCATTCGTCGGTCGGGACCGAGACGCCGGCAAACTGCGAGATGAGCCAGCGATCGGCGAGCTGATCGTAAAGCACAACCGGGTCGCCGCTGCCGTTGAACTCGCAAACGCCGCCGAAGCCCTGCCAGACGGTCTGAATGCCGGATGGGCCAAGCTGGGAAGCTCCGGTCGTCTTGTCAAAGACCTGGAAGCCTTCGTTGACTGACTGGACGTACTGCGTCAGTCCCACTTCGCCGTTCGTGTCCGGCGGCGCGCAGTTGCAGGAGACGCCGGGGAACTGGATTCCGTTGAAGTTCATGTCCGCCGTGGGCATGTTCGACGCCAGTAAATCAGTTGCGGCGATCGACTTCTGGACCACCCGGTCGGGAGCGTCCTTGTGGAAGTGGGGAATCCTGGGATTTTCGTTGGCCTCGCGTTTTTCCTTGCCGAAGATGGGCAGTTGCTTCATTTCGCGAATCGGCATTGACGTGTCGTTGCGGATCGACACACCGGTCGTGATCTCCTGTCGTCGGCCCTGGACCACGCTGCCGGCCCCACTATTATCGGCCAGGCTGTAACCGGGACTCGTTTCCGTCGCGGCTTTGCCGCGCTTGGCCTCGATAATTCGCGGCAAGAGCGCAAATGCCCCGAACAGGAGCATAAATGTCCCTACAATTACTATTCTCGTTCGTTTGTTCATGTCGGTGTCCCCCCAGAAGAAGTTCGCGAAAGCGACCGAGCATCCTCGGAATCAAGCCGGTAAGTCTAAATCTGGACAGCTAAGACAAGCGGGTTAAGAAGCAGCAGCACGCTAACATAAGCCTGCAACACGGTGCAAGAATTTAGACCACTAGCAGGCTGCTGAAAACCGCTTGGTAACATGTCTCTGCGCTACCTCGGCGGC
>DASURS010000225.1:0-44150 GCA_036279935.1 Pyrinomonadaceae bacterium | reverse complement strand
AAGCTCGAACAATCAGCCAAGACCGGCAAACCGCTGCGCGTGAAACTCGGCGCGGATCCAACCGCGCCCGACATCCATCTCGGTCACACGGTCGTGATCCGTAAGCTGTGCGCGTTTCAGGAGCTCGGCCACACCGTGATTTTTCTCATCGGCGACTTCACGGGAATGATCGGCGATCCTTCGGGAAAGAACGTCACGCGCCCGCAGCTCACGCGCGACGAGATCAACGCAAACGCCGAAACCTACAAACAGCAGATCTTCAAGCTGCTCGATCCGGAAAAGACAGTCATCGACTTCAACTCCCGCTGGATGGACACGATGGGCGCGGCGGGATTCCTGCGTCTCTCGTCGCACGTCACCGTCCGGCAGATCCTCGAACGCGACGACTTTCAAAAACGATTGGAGGACAACCGTCCGCTGGCGCTTCACGAAGTGATGTATCCGCTCGTGATGGCGTACGACTCCGTCGCGTTGGAAGCAGACGTCGAGCTCGGCGGAACGGACCAGAAGTTCAACTTGTTGATGGGCCGCAACCTGCAACGTGAATACGATCAGCAGTCGCAGGTCGCGATGATCATGCCGTTGCTGGAAGGAACTGACGGTGTGCAAAAGATGTCGAAGAGTCTCAACAACTACATCGGCATCACGGAACCGCCGCAGGAGATCTTCGGCAAGATCATGTCGATCTCCGACGAACTGATGTGGCGCTACTACGAGCTCTGCACGGACCTCTCGCCCAATGAGATCGCGACGCTGCGCGCAAGCGACCGGAATCCGCGCGACATCAAAGCCGATCTCGCAAAGCGAATCATTGGCGACTTCCATTCGAAGTTCGACGCTGACGCCGCCGAGGAAGAGTTCAATCGACTCTTTCGCAGCAAGCAAGCTCCTGAAGATGTTGAGGAGCGAACACTGTCTTCAGGACCATGGAAGCTGCCACGCTTGTTAGTTGAGCTTTCACTTGCGTCGTCGATGGCCGAGGCTCGACGTCTGATCGAGCAAGGCGGTGTTTACGTTGAAGGTGAGCGGCGTACGCAGTCTGATTTCGATCTTGATCTCAGTCCGGCAAACTCTTTCTTGATCCAGGTTGGAAAACGTAAATTCACGCGAATTAAAGGCGCGTAATGTCGACGGCGATCGCAACTGAAGAGACGCTGATCATCGAAACGCCCGAGCGTGTGCCGCTGCACTTCGCGCTCGCGTCGATCGGCAATCGCTTCCTCGCCTGCGCAATCGATCACCTGATTCAGTTTCTCGCGCTCGGCATCATCGCACTCGCCTCGATCATCCTCGCCAACATCGACGCCGTCGAGCGCTTGTTCGACACCGCGCCGAAGTGGGTCTACGCGGTGATGATCATCCTGCTGTTTCTGACCCTCTCCGGTTACTTCGCATTCTTCGAATGGATTTGGAGCGGACAAACTCCAGGCAAGCGCTGGCTCAAGTTGCGCGTCATTCGCGAAGACGGGCGGCCGATCACGTTCTGGGAAGCGACTGTGCGCAACCTGATTCGCAGCCTCGACATGATGCCCGCGCCGTTCTATTCGATCGGACTAATCTCCGTGTTCGCGTCGTCGCGCGATCAGCGCGTCGGCGACATGGTCGCGGGAACAGTCGTGGTGCGCGAACGGGAGGCCGAGGCGCCGGCGTTCGCGCAAGTGTTTGCGTCGCCGGTAAGCGATCCGGCGTTGCGCCGGTCGTTCAAACCAGTCGACTTCACGGCGAGTTTGAACAGTTTGACTGAGTCGGAGATCCAGGTCGTCGAAACGTTTCTCCGCCGGCGCTGGGACCTGTCCGACACGCCGCGCCAATGGATGGCTTGGCGAGTTGCGCTACCGATACTCTACAAGATTCGTCCTACTTACGACCTCGAGACCTTCACCTACGAAGGCTTTCTCGAAGAGCTCCTGCATCGTTACCTGCAACAACATCGCTTCAGCGGCTGATCACGGCCGCTTTTTCTCTACCGCCGCGAGCTTTGCCTCAACAAAACGGGAATCCCACCAACGGGCAGTTGGTGGATGGTTCAAATGCGACCTACTGACAGGCCAGCCAGTCTTTGCGAATCCCACCAACGGCAGTTGGTGGATGCTTCATTTTTCAGCCTTGTTTTTGGGTGGTAAGTGAAACTTCCACCAACTGCCGTTGGTGGTATTCATGCAAATGGTTCATCGAACTCGTAGGCTGAATATAACTATCCACCAACTGCCGTTGGTGGCATTCGCAAACAGTGGCTGGCTGGTCAGTAGGTTGCCCTGAAGCATCCACCAACTGCCGTTGGTGGAATTGCCGCCTTTGAGACACTGCGACGCAACCTAAATTGACCGACGCACGACAGTCTGCTAGCCTTCAAGGTTTTTTGCAGGATGGATTTCGCAATAGGGGAAGTAATCAATGAGTAAGGAAGTATTCATACTGGGTGGTAAGCGCACGCCGATGGGCGAATATGTCGGCGCTTTGAAAGACATTTCGGCCATCGACCTGGGCGCGGTCGCCGCGCGCGGCGCACTCGAAACGACGAGCATCACGCCCGAGGAGATCGATCACACGGTCATGGGCAACGCGCTGCAAACGTCAGGCGACGCGATCTACGGCGCGCGCCACGTTGCGCTCAAAGCAGGCGTGCCGTTCGACCGGCCGGCGTTGACAGTCAATCGACTCTGCGGCAGCGGCGTTCAGTCGATCATCTCCGGCGCGCACATGGTCCAGCTTGGCGAAGCGCAGACCTGTTTGGTTGGCGGTATCGAGTCGATGTCACAGGCGCCGCACGTGATTCGTGGCGCGCGCTCCGGCTTCGCTCTCGGGCAAGGAAAACTCGAAGACAGTTTGATGGTCGCGTTGCTCGACACGTACTGCAACACGCCAATGGCCGGCACGGCTGAAAATCTCGCGCGCAAGTTCGAGATCTCGCGCGAGGAGCAGGACAAGTACGCGCTGCGTTCGCAACAGGAAGCGAAGCGCGCGCTCGACGCCGGTTTTTTCGCGGAAGAGATCGTTCCCGTTGAAGTGAAGTCGCGCAAAGGAACGACGCTCGTCGAACACGACGATCATCCGCGTCCGGAAACGACGCTCGAAGGTTTGGCGAAACTGAAACCGGCGTTCGCGAAAGATGGATTCGTCACAGCGGGAAACGCATCCGGCATCGTCGACGGCGCGGCAGCGCTCGTGATCGCGGGTGAAGAGTTTGTGAAACAGCGCGACGTCAAACCGCTGGGCCGGATCGTGAGTTGGGCGTACGCCGGAGTCGAGCCTGAGATCATGGGCATCGGTCCTGTGCCGGCGACTCGCGCGGCGTTACAGAAAGCGGGACTTTCGCTTAACGACATGGATCTCGTCGAGGTGAACGAAGCGTTTGCCGCGCAGTACCTGGCTGTGGAAAAAGAGCTGGGTCTCGATCGCTCGCGCACGAACGTCAACGGCGGCGCGATCGCATTGGGTCATCCGCTCGGCGCAACCGGAACGCGGTTGGTGTTGACGTTGTTGCACGAGTTGCAACGTCGCGGCGGACGCTACGGATTGGCGACTGCGTGTATCGGAGGCGGTCAGGGCATTGCGATGATCGTCGAGCGCGTCTGAACAAGCTCTCGGGTGAGGTTGTCACGACCCTCCTGATTTTCCGATGAAATCCAAAATATTGTGCTTACTTTAAGCAGTAGCCGCGGCTGCTGCTTAAAGGTAAGTATTGGGATAAATCACTTTCGTCTGGCGGTATGGCGGAAGCAAAAATCCGGCACAGGTATTGCCAATTTTCACTGCTCTAAGTCGGCCCCCTGGCCTCGCTTTCGTCGGCACAAAATGCGTCAGAAAGATTTAATAGATTCAATCGCTACTTAGTCTTGCGGAAAGCGAGCTAAGCGTGATAGAAGTCGCGTCTTAATTGCAGTCGCCATTCGTCGAATCCTTACTGAATTTGATTTCTGGTTTTTACCATTGGCTATTGGCTACAACACCGGCTCGGCCACAAGGCTGGGCCGCGTTAACGTTAACTCATTGCCTAAGGAGTTCCCCAGTATGTCGAAAATCTTGAAGCTTTCTTTATTCTGCCTGTTGCTCCTCGGTGTGAGCTCGTTTGCGGCGGCGCAATCGACGACCACGGGCGCAATCGGCGGCGTAGTCACTAATCCAAACAAAGAGGTCGTTCCTGGCGCCGCCGTTACCGTGCGTAACGTCGAAACCAACAAGGAAGATGCGGCCACGACCGACGACGCCGGACGGTTCAAGGTAGCCAACCTGCAACCGGGCCGCTATGCAGTCACCGTCAACTCATCCGGCTTCAGCCCGCTCACGCAGGAGAACGTCGTCGTTGAGGTCGGTCGCGAAACGGGCCTCGAAGTAGCCTTGTCCGTTGGTCCGGTGACTGGAACAGTTGACGTTAGCGCGGAAGCGCCGGTTATCAACACCACCCAACAGGACTTCTCCACCAACATCAACCAAACGTCGATCAACGAACTGCCAATCAACGGCCGTCGCTGGTCCAACTTCGCCCTGCTTACGCCGGGCGCGGTTCCCGATGGCACGTTTGGTCTGATCAGCTTCCGTGGTATCTCAGGCCTGCTGAACAACAACACGATCGACGGCGGCGACAACAATCAGGCGTTCTTCGCCGAAGAGCGTGGCCGCACCCGCATCAGCTACTCGATCAGCCAGGCGGCGATTCGCGAGTTTCAGGTGAACACGTCGAGCTACTCGGCCGAGTACGGACGTTCCGCCGGCGGCGTGGTCAACGCCATCACGAAGAGCGGCACTAACGAATTTCACGGCGGCGCCTTCTACTATCAGCGCAATAACAAATGGGGCGCGCGCAATCCGCTCTCCACCATTCAGCAGCCAGTCAATGGTGTGTTCACTACAGTTGGCTTCAAGCCAAAAGACGTTCGCCATCAGTTTGGCGGCACGATTGGCGGGCCTATCGTCAAAGATAAAGCGTTCTTCTTCTTCAGTTACGATCAGCAGAATCGCGACTTCCCCGGCTTGGCACGCTTTGGTCAGAATAATTTCCTGAACCTCAGCACCTCGAACCGCAACGCGCTGCTCGCTCGCGGCCTGACGGCCACGCAGATCGACAACACGATTAATTTTCTCGCCAGCCTGTCCGGGCCGGTTGAGAGAACAGGCGACCAGAAACTCTTCCTGCCGAAGCTCGACTGGGTAATCAACGACAAGAACACGTTGACCGTCAGCTACAACCGCCTGCGCTGGGAATCACCGGCCGGCGTTCAAACACAAGCGACCAACACTCGCGCGATTGACAACTTCGGCGACGATTTCGTCGACATCGATGCCATCAACGTGAAGTTGGCCTCGACGCTCACGCCGACCCTGCTCAACGAGTTCCGTATGCAGTGGGGCCGCGACAAGGAGACTCAGTTCAGCCAACCGCCGATCGCCGGTGAACCCACGAATGCAGTCGGCGGAAGATCTCCGCAGACGATTCTCGTCGGCTCCACGACGTTCTCGTTCGGTATGCCCGAGTTTCTCGACCGCGCGGCGTTTCCGGATGAGCGACGCTGGCAGTTTGCCGACACCATCACGATGACGAGCGGCAATCACACGGTGAAGTTCGGCGGCGACGTGAACTTCGTCAAAGACGACATCAACAACCTGCGTTTCGTCGGTGGTGAGTTCAACTACACAGGCGCTACCACGGGCCTCGCGGACTTCATCGTCGACTACGTGAACTTCCAAACGAACGGCGCGATTCGCGCGTTGTCGGCCGCGACCCTTAACACCAACCCCATCGGCCGTTGCGTCAGCACCATCAACAACAACCAACCTCCGACTTTCCGCCGCGCGGGCAAGTGCTACGCAGGTAACTTCAACCAGGGTTTCGGCGTCCTCGGTCTGACAATGGACACGCAGGACTTCAACTACTTCATCCAGGACGACTGGCGCGTGACCCCACGGTTCACGTTGAACCTGGGACTGCGCTACGAGTATCAGCGAAATCCCGATCCGGTGAACGTGAACCCGCTGCTGCCGCAAACCGCCAACCGCGTCAGCGACAAGAACAACTTCGGTCCGCGAATCGGTTTTGCCTACGACCTGACCGGCGACGGCAAGACCAGCCTCCGCGGCGGCTGGGGCATCTACTACGGTCGGGTGATCAACTCGACCATCTACAACGCACTGGTCAACACCGGCGTCGGTATCGATCAAGGTCAGCGCCAGTTCACGACCAGCGCCAACAACCTGCCCGTCGCTTGCACGGGCGCGAATCCGGCAGTCGGCGCAGACGATTGCGCGTTCCTGCCGATCTATCCCAACCTGTTGCCGGCATCGAACCCGCCGGTTGGCGCGATTCAGTTCTTCGACGATGACTTCCAGCTCCCACAGATTCATCAGTGGGACTTCATCTTCGAGCGCGAGATCGCGAGAAACACCGTCGTGTCGGCGTCCTACATCGGCAGCTTCGGCAATTCGCTTCCGAACTTCGTCGACATCAACCTGCCGCCGCCAACGCGGACGGTTGCGCTCAACATCGTCGGCGGGCCGGCGGCTGGTCAAACTTATCTGACGCCGATCTTCACTGGTGCACGACCTGACACGCGGTTTGCGCAGGTGACGGAAATCCGCAGCGACGTGTTCTCGAAGTACCACGCGCTGGTGCTTCAGGTTAACCGTCGTTTGACTCAGGGACTCCAGTTCCAGACGAACTACACACTGTCTCGCGCGTCTGACAACGGTCAGAGCTCGGTCACGTTTACGTCGAACAACCTGCCGTTCAATGCCTTCGACCAATCTGCCGAAGATGGTCTTTCGAACTTTGATCGACGGCAGAAGTTTGTCGCGAGCGTTGTCTACAGTCCGAATCCGTTCTCGGACGGCGCCGCCAAGGCCATCTTCAACGGATGGACCATCGCGCCGATTCTGAACGCGTTTTCCGGACAGCGAGTTACCGGCAACATCAGCGGTAACATCAATCCAACATCGTTCGGTTTCGCTTCCAGCCAGACTCCTGGCGGTGGCATCAATGGCTCGGGCGGTGCATCCCGCTTCGCGCTGTTCCCACGCAACTTCTTCAAGCAGCCGAACATTTGGTACGTGGATTCGCGGCTTTCACGACGGTTCAGCATCACGGAGAAGGTGAAGGTGGAAGTGTTGGCGGAAGCCTTCAACGTCTTCAACCGCACTCAAGTCACGTTCGTCAACTCAACACTCTATAACCAATCTGGTTCAACGCTGACTTTCAACGGCGCCGGCACTAACCCGTTCTTCAACGTGACGGGTGCTGACAGCACGTTGTTCCGTGAGCGCCAGATTCAGTTCGCCGCTCGTTTCGAGTTCTAGAAACTGAACCGACGCGGTGTTCTTAGTTGGGCGTGCTGTTAACGCAGCACGCCCGATTTGTTTTTTAAATTAAGAATCCTTTTCAATCGCGCCGCCGGCTTCCTGCCAGGCTTTCCAACCGCCGGCCATCGAGAAGACGTTCGTATAACCCATCTGCTGTAGCACGTCGGCCGCGAGGGCGGAGCGATAGCCGCCGCCGCAGTAAAGAATCAGCTCGGCATTCTTATCCGGCACCGTAGTTTCGATATCCCGCTCGATGATGCCTTTGCCGAGGTGAACGGCGCCCGACGCATGCGCAGCCTCCCACTCGTTATCCTCCCGCACGTCGATGAGTTTCACGTCACGGTCCTCGCGCATCCGCTGCTGCGTTTCAGCCACGGTGACCTCGCGAATACGACTCTTCGCGTCGTCAACGAGCTTTAGAAAGCCCTCAGAATGTTTCATGATCCACTCCTCAGATGCCTGCTTTTGGTCAGGCGCTGGCGAACGATTATAATGCCCGGTCTTTCAACACATTATCACTCGCATAGAGGGGATTCCGAATAAATTGGCAACCGAACAGTTTGACGTAACGATTATTGGCAGCGGTCCGGGAGGTTACGTGGCCGCTATTCGAGCCGGCCAGTTGGGTCTGAAAACAGCAATCGTCGAAAAAGACACCCGTCTCGGAGGAACGTGTACGCTGCGGGGCTGCATTCCCACGAAGCAGATGCTGATGTCGGCCCACATCTACGAACAGATGCAACACGCCGCCGACTTCGGCGTTCAGGCCACCGGAATCCAGCTCGCCTTCGCCGACGTGCAAAAGCGAAAAGACAAAGTGGTCCTGAAGAGCTCGAAGGGCATCGAGTATCTGATGAAGAAGAACAAGGTGCAGGTCTTCAAAGGCACCGGAAAACTCGCGCTGCCCGGCAAAGTGGAAGTCACCGACGCCGAGGGCAAGAAACAAACCATTCAGACGAGGAACGTCATCATCGCCACCGGCTCCGTCGTGCGTCCGATTCCGGGGTTCGAAACCGACGGTGTACACGTCGTCAACAGCGATCACATCCTCGAGTTGAAAGACGTTCCGAAGTCGCTGATCGTGATGGGCGCCGGAGCAGTCGGAGTCGAATTTGCTTCGGTGTATTCGCGCTTCGGAGCGGAGACTACGATCGTTGAGTTGCTGCCGCGGCTGGTGCCGCTCGAAGACGAGGAAGTTTCGAAAGAGCTCGAACGCAGTTTCCGTAAACGCGGCATCAAGTCGCAGGTCGACACGAAGCTGGAGAAACTCGAGAAAACCGAAACCGGCGTGCGCGTGACGGGCAAGACTGCGAAAGGCGATCCGGTGAGTCTCGAAGCCGAAATGCTGCTCGTCGCCGTCGGACGCATGCCGTACACCCAAGGGCTCGGACTCGAAGGCACGAAGATCAAAGTCGACCGAGGTTTTATTCAGGTCGACGAGTTTCAGCAAACAGGCGAGAAAGGCGTTTACGCGATTGGCGACGTCGTTCCGACCCCGCTGCTCGCGCACCTCGCGTCGAAGGAAGGCATCGTCGCCGTCGAACATCTCGCCGGCAAAAAAGACGTGCGCCCGATCAACTTGCGCCTCGTGCCGAATTGCACGTACTGCGATCCGGAAGTCGCCTCGGTCGGCCTGACCGAAGCGAAAGCAAAAGAGATGGGTTATGACGTGAAAGTCGGGAGGTTTCCGTTCTCGGCGTCCGGCAAAGCGCGCATCCTCGGCGAGGAAGAAGGCTTCGTTAAAATCGTCGCCGAGAAGAAATACGACGAAGTCCTCGGCGTTCACATCATCGGCCCCCACGCGACGGAGCTGATTGCGGAAGCGTGCGTCGCGATGCAACTCGAAACCACCGCCGACGAGCTGGGCCGAACGATGCACGCGCATCCGACGGTCTCGGAATCAGTGATGGAAGCTGCCGAAGGCGTTCACGATATGGCGGTACACATTTAACGATGGACCAACCAGACAACACCGATCAAACCAACGGCGGGCCCGAGAAACACAGGCGACTGCCGCCGCGCTCGCGTTACCAGATGCGCATCAGCACGAAGTACGCGCCGCGCAAACAAGCGGACGGCAAGCCGCTGAGCTGCTCCACGGAGACGACGCTCAAACCGGAGCAGTTACTCGAGCTCTACCGCTATTTGAAACTGACGCGCCTCGTCGAAGAGCGTCTCGTCAATCTCTACCGGCAGACGAAAGTCGTCGGCGGCGTTTTTCGCTCGCTGGGCCAGGAGGCCACGGCGGTCGGCAGCGCCTACGCGCTTCAGCCGCAGGACTTCATCACGCCGCTGATTCGCGATCTCGGCGCCGTCCTGATCAAAGGCGTGCGCCCGCGCGACGTCTTCGCGCAGTACATGGCGAAAGCGTGGGGACCTTCAGGCGGGAAGGATCTCAATATTCACTTCGGCGACATGAAAAAGGGCTTTATTGGCCCAATCTCGCACCTCGGCGACATGATTCCCGTGATGACGGGCATACTCCTGGGCGCGCGTTTTCAGCAAAAGGACGTCGTCGGCGTCGCTTACATCGGCGACGGCGGCATGAGCACCGGCGCGTTCCACGAAGGCCTCAACTTCGCCGCCGTTCAACGTCTGCCGTTGATCGTCATCGCGGAACACAATCACTACGCTTACTCGACTCCCACCAGTCTCCAAACTGCCGTTCGCGACCTGGCCGAGAAGGCCGCCGGATACGGTATTCCCGCTCACATCGTCGACGGCAACGACGTCGTCGCATGTTACGAGGTTACGAAGCACGCCGCCGATTATGCGCGTCGTGGCGGCGGCGCGGTCCTGATCGAAGCGAAGACGTATCGCCGCAAGGGGCACGCGGAGCACGACGATCAGCGCTACGTCGCGGCCGGCGAGATCGAATGGTGGGAGACGCAGAACGATCCGGTCGATCGTTTCGAGCGTTATCTGCTCGAATGCAACGTGGCGACGAAAGAGCAACTCGAGGAAATCGTAGCGAGCGTTCTCCGTGAGATTGACGAAGACTGCGCCTGGGCTGAGTCTTCACCACTGCCCGAGGGCAAGAATGCGGCGTACGGAGTTTTTGATAACGACCTCGTGCCGCCGGCGTTCCGGCCCGGAGTTTTGGAGGTGTAACTAATGACGCTGTTACCAGCGAACCACAACTACAGACGTACCAATGGTACCTCACTTACCGGAGGAAAAGAGATGGGATTGGTCTATGCGGAAATTGAGCTACTAAGCATCGAAGATTTGATCCTCAGTCAGTACGGCATACGGCTCGACTCAGAGGTGAGAAAAGTCAAAAAGAGGGCACTCGTCGATAGCGGCGCATTGGACCTCGTCATCGGCGCGGACGTAAAAGAACAACTCAATCTAAAAGTTCGTGGCAAACGCTCTGTAAGGTTGGCCGACGACTCCGTGATTCAGGTTGAGATGGTCGGTCCACTCGAGGTTCGGTTTGAAAATCGAAGCACTATCGTCAACGCCGTCGTTTTGCCTACCGAGGAAGTCTTGTTGGGCGCGATCCCAATGGAGAGTCTTGACGTATTTATCGATCCCGTACGGCAACGACTAGTAGTCAATCCAGAATCACCGGACATTCCCATGTCGCAGATTAAGAAGTGCGCCTGAGTATCTAACATGTCCACTGCCACTAAAAAAGAACACAAATCAGCGCGGCCGGAACGCGGGGGCCAGGCCACGCTCGTCGAAGCTATTCGCCAGGGCATCTGGGAAGAGATGGAACGCGATGCGGACGTGTTCGTCATCGGCGAAGACGTTGGCGCCTACGGCGGCGCGTTCAAAGTCACCGACGGGCTGATCGACGAGTTCGGCAAAGAGCGCGTCATCGACACGCCGATCTCCGAAGGCGCGATTGTCGGCGCAGCCTGCGGGGCGGCGTTGATGGGCATGCGTCCGGTCGCGGAATTTCAGTTTATCGATTTCATTTCCGCCGGGTTTGACCTGCTCACAAACTACGCAGCGAAGTGTCGCTATCGTTGGGGCGCCGGTCTGCCCGCTGTCTTCCGTGGGCCATGCGGGTCGGGCGTTCGTTCGGGCCCGTTTCACTCGCTGAACGCGGAGTCGTTCTTCCTGAACACCGCCGGGTTAAAGATCGTCGAACCATCGACGGCGTATGACGCGAAGGGGTTGATCAAGGCCGCGATTCGCGATCCTGATCCGGTGCTCTACTTCGAGCACAAGAAACTGTATCGATTGCCGCGACTGCGCGAAGAGCTGCCGTCTGACGACTACATCGTCGAGATCGGAAAAGCACGGATCGCCCGCTCCGGACGCGATCTCTCGATCATCACGTTTGGCGCGATGGTGTTGACTGCGCTCGACGCGGCCGAAGAGCTCGAAAAAGAAGGTTTGGACGTCGAGGTGATTGACCTTCGAACTTTGGCGCCGTTGGACCGTCCGGCGATTCTCGCCAGCGTGAAGAAGACGAACAGAGCGATCGTCTTGCACGAGGCGTCGCGGACAGGCGGCATCGGCGGCGAGATCGCGGCGATCATCGCCGAGGAGGCGTTCGAGTGGCTCGACGCGCCGGTGATCCGCATCGGATCAATCGACACGCCGGTGCCGTATTCGCCACCGATGGAAGACTATTACTTGCCGCAAATCAAAGACGTTGTTGACGCCGCGCGAAAGCTGGCGGCTTACTGAGATTGAGATCTCAGATCTGAGATTCAAGAGGGCTGGAGAAAAGATGAGTACTGAAGTGGTAATGCCGCAGATGGGGGAGTCCATTGCGGAGGGAACAATCACCAAGTGGTTCAAGAAGATCGGCGAGCACGTCGACCGCGACGAGCCGTTGTTCGAGATCTCGACGGACAAGGTCGACGCGGAGATTCCATCGCCCGCCGCGGGCACGTTGACCGAAGTCAGATACAAAGAAGGCGATACTGTTGAGGTGAATGTTGTGGTCGCAGTGCTTGACGGAAATCAGTCTTCATCCGTTTCAGCCGCGGTTGAAACACCCGCCGCACCAGCGCCAGCCCCTCTACCGCCTCCTCCGGTTCAAACGGCTCCACCTCCGCCGCCTCCGCCCGTGGAAACAAAGGCGGAGCCAACTGTCGAAGATCTGCGACGGACCAAGTCGAGCCCTCTGGTCCGAAAGATCGCACAGGAACACGGCGTCGACATTTCGAAGCTCGAAGGCACCGGCATGAGCGGCCGTGTCACGAAGAACGACATCCTGAGCTTCATCGAATCAGGAACAACCGGCGCAGCGCCTGCTGCCGCACCGCGTCCTGCCGCCACCAGAGCTGAGCCGGCGACGCCAACTCCAGCAGCGGCGCCCGCTCCGGAAGTCGTCGCTCCGCCGCCTCCGAAACCGCAGGTCGGCGATCGCGTCGAACCCATGAGCGTGATGCGCAAGAAGATCGCCGAACACATGGTCCTGTCGCGCCGCACTTCGGCCCATGTGACGACGGTCTACGAGATCGACATGACCCGCGTCGCCAAACTTCGCGATGCTCACCGGGACGAATTCTATCAACGCACCGGAACCAAGCTGACGTTCATGCCCTTCATCTTCGAATCGGTGAACAAGGGACTACGGAAGTTTCCCATCTTCAACGCGCAGGTCAGCGGCGACCAGATCATCTACAAGCAGGACATCAACCTGGGAATGGCCGTCGCACTTGAAGCCGGCTTGATCGTTCCGGTCATCAAACGCGCCGACGACTTGAGCATCTCGGGTCTGGCCCGTGCGGCAAACGATCTGGCGGATCGGGCCAGGACCAAGCAGTTGAAGCCCGATGAAGTCACCGGCGGAACGTTCACGATCACCAATCCCGGCGGCTTTGGTGGTCTATTCGGCACGCCCATCATCAATCAACCGCAGCTCGCCATCCTTGGCGTCGGTAAGATCGAAAAACGGCCCAAGGTCATGACTTCGGCTGATGGCGACGACTTTCTCGCGATTCGCTGGATGGCCTATTTCGCGCTCAGTTTCGACCATCGCGTCATCGACGGCGCCGACGCGGAGCGCTTCCTGGCGTTCGTCAAAGAGCAATTGGAGAACGGAGATTTTTCAGTTTAGAAGCTGGCGAACCTTTCCGATTTGTATTGAGATTTACACGAAGCAGTAACGATCTTGGCGAAGATCGTTATTGCTTTTTTGTTCACATGGCTGGACTTATTGCGATAAAGTGGTGATTCGATGAAGAATGGCAAAGCCTATTGACTTGGATTTCGCGAAGGTCTAAACCATGACATCCGCAAAATTTACGGAGCGGGAGGCGAGGACGATACTCGCCATGTTAGAGGAGAACGCGAGCAAGGCACGCGTTACATTTGGTTACTAGCTTCTAAGGAGATAAATCGATGGTATTCACTAAACATAAATTGTTTGCCCCGGCAGTGCTTACTACCTGCCTGTTAGTCTTCGCAGCCTCCCCTATCCTGGCTCAAGATACAACCAACCCAGCCGGCTCGCGGACCATTACCAGCGGCCAAAAGATGAAACTCAAGGGTGTGGTCACTCGACGTGATGCGGATACGTTCACCGTGCGTGACATGAACGGCGTCGATACGGTTGTGCGCCTGGATGACAGGACCAGCGTGAAGACTAAAGGTGGGTTCCTGCGTGGCGGCACCAACTATGCACAGACCAGCATCCTGCGCGGCTTGAACGTCGAAGTTGAAGGACGCGGTAACGGTCAGGGCGAATTGGCCGCCGAGAAAATCCGTTTCAATGAATCAGACATGCGTGTTGCACGCGCCGTCGAATCACGCGCTGCGCCGCTCGAGGAACGTGCGTCTGACACCGAAAACAAACTGAGCCAGGTCGAAGCCAACGCTCAACGCCTGTCGGGCCAGTTGGAAGAGCTCGCTGCCGTTTCAAACGCCGCTCGCGGTGGTGCGAAAGCAGCGCAGGCGACCGCTGACGCCGCAGTTGCCGGCGTGACGGCAACCAACGAGCGCATCTCGGCTCTCGACGACTACACTCCGCAGACCACCGCCGCCGTGAACTTCAAGTCAGGCAGTGCGGTGCTCTCGCCGGATTCGAAGATGACCCTGGACGACATTGCCAGCAAGGCCATGAACGCGAAAGGCTACGTGCTTGAGGTTTCGGGCTTCGCCGACTCGCGTGGATCAATCGCGCGCAATCGTGAGCTGAGCCAGCGCCGTGCTGATGCCGTGATTCGTTACCTGGTTGAGAACCACAACATCCCGCTTCGTCGCATCGTGACGCCGTATGGCTACGGCGAAATGAACCCGGTCGCTGAGAACGAAACCCGCGAGGGCCGCGCTCAGAACCGTCGCGTCGAAGTCAAGCTGCTGGTGAACAAGGGACTGACCGCCCCAGCGCCGACGATGAATCCGGGAACCTCGGGTTCAGGCAACTAAGCGGTTCGTGGAGTTTCATCGCGTGGTGCAACTCCGCGTCGGTAACGTGGCACCAAAGAGTCGATTGGATCATGCCGCCACTAACGCGGTAGGATAGGCAACCATTCAGCCGCGACATGGGCGGCATGATACAAAGACTCGAAGGGTGTCAGAGGATGATGTTGGGGGTTGAAAAAAGACTTTTACGGCCGGCGTTCCTCGTAGGAGTGCTGGCCGTTTTTCTGTCTGCGCCCGCGGTTCTGGCTCAGTCAACTAAAGACCTGCCGCCACCGCCACCGCTGTGGAAAGCCAAGCCAACGCCTACGCCTACGCCGCCGGAGAAAGAGGTGATCGACGTCGTTCGCGTCACTTCGAACCTGGTGATGGTGCCCGTGTCAGTCACCGATCGCGACGGTCAGGCGATCCAGGGACTGACCAAGACTGACTTTCGTCTCCAGGAAGAAGGCAAGCAACAGGAGATCGCAGAGATAGGCGACCCGGAGCAGGTACCGCTGGCGATCGCGTTGCTGTTCGATATCTCGAGCAGCGTCAGTCAAAAAGGTTTCTTCGCTTTCCAGCAACAAGCGGCGGCAGCCTTTTTGAAGCAGGTGATGAAACCGTCTGACCGGGCCGCGATCTTCACGATTGCGACCGCGCCCCAGATGGTCCAAACATTGTCGACGGCGGAAGTTGCGGCAGCAAAGGTGGTGACCATTCCACCGGCGACGTCATCAGTCGCTACGGCTTTTTACGACACTGTCTCGGCCGCGGCGGCATATCTCGAAACCGCGCCCAGCCAGTACCGGCGCGTCATCGTGGTAATCACCGACGGCGACGACAACAACAGCCGGCGCATCGTTGCGGTTTCGCAGGCGGAAGCAAAAGCCAGTCAAAACGATCAACTGAATGCCTCCGCTGCTCGCGTGGGGCTGCAAGCACGGCATCGCGCTGCGGTCGCTGACGTCCAGCAAGCCGCGCAGAAAGCTGACGCGATCTTCTATTCGGTGAATCCGGGTGGACCGTCCGTGAAACTGAATCAAATCGCGATGCGGGCCGAACTGGGAATGGAAGCGATAGCGGAAGCAACAGGCGGCACCGCGTTTATCCCGGACGGCGAGAAGGATCTGGAACGCGTGTTTCGTCAGGTTGCGGCGGAGTTAAGGGGCCAGTATCTGCTTCAGTATTACGGTGACAGCGAGGCGGCTCGAGGACAGTTCCGCCGCATTCAGGTGACTGTCCCCACGAGAGCTGATGCTCGCGTCCGGGCGCGCCAGGGCTACTATCCGAAAAAACAGCCGGACTGAGACAGATTTTCCATTCGTCATTTTCCGATTGTCATTTTCCATTCGCTTTCACGAGCGAAAACGTCACCTCTCTTTGAAATGAAAAATGGAAAATGACGAATGGAAAACGGCAAATGGAAATAGAACCGGACTAAATCGTGGTCCGCATCACGAGCAGCACGTCCGTTAGCCGATTAATCACATTCAGTAATGATCGTCCGGCCGCGTCAAACTGATTTGCGGCCGCCTGCTCTTCAGCCGTTGCCGCGCCTGCGGCCACGCCCGCCAGCTTAATGTAAAAAGGCTGGAGCTCCGGCGTCGCGCGGAAGTCGATCTCCAACTTGTCCAGCTCCTCGCGAAACTGTCGAATGCTGTTTCTAACAGTCGCTTTGTCCTGCTGGTTCTTTTGGACCCGCTCAGGCGTTGCTTCTTTGCGACGGACGGCTTCGTCGATCTGCGCGATCCCGCTGTTCACGCCGCCAAGCAGGTAGACAAATCTCGCCAATAGCTTGATCTGGTCGGACAGGCGAGTCGCGCCCTGCGTGCGCACTTGTGCGGTGCGCTGGGCCGCCGTTGTTGTCGTGCTCGCTTTGGGCCGCTGATTGCGGCTTCGTGTTTGGCCCAGCGCACTGCCGGGGACGATGAAGATGGCTGTCAGCACAGCTATGGCGATGAGTTTCAAAGTGGTTCTCCCTGGTGTTTTGGACGCCGATTGTACCAAAGACCAATGCGGCTGTTAGAATGACGCACAAAGTCCACAGCCTGGTTGCACGATGACGCGCGCCCGCGAAGAAAGAAAGCTTTTGGTCCAAAGATTGGGGCTCGTGGACTACGAACAGGCCCTCGCGCTACAAAAACAGACCGAGCTGGCAGTGAAAAACGGGACGCAGCCGGACACGTTGCTGCTGCTCGAACACCCGCACACGCTCACGATCGGCCGTCGCGGCGACAGTTCCGCCGTCCTGCTCGACGAACAACAACTGAAGCAGCGGAACGTGACGTTGTTCGAAACGAATCGCGGCGGAAAAGTGACTTATCACGGGCTCGGTCAGGTCGTCGGTTATCCGATTATCAACCTCAGCCCTGACCGTGAAGACGTGCACCGCTACGTGCGAGATCTCGAGGAGGTCCTGATTCGCGCGCTGTCGGATTTCGGCATCGAGGCGTTTCGGATCGAGGGACTGACGGGCGTACACACGTCGCGTGGAAAGGTGGCGGCGATCGGAGTTCACATCGCGCGCTGGGTCACGACGCATGGCTTCGCGCTCAACGTCAATACCGATCTTAGTTACTTCAATATGATTATCGCGTGCGAAGGCGAGCCCGTGACGTCGATGGAAGAACTGATCGGGTCTGAGACTGAGTTGAGCGTCGTCGAAGATCGCATCATCGAACATTTTGCCGAAGTATTTGAATTCAACCTGAATCCGTTGCCAACCTATGCCTAACATCGACACGATCCGCGAGGCGCATGAGCGAATCGCCTCCCGAATTCATCGCACGCCGGTAATGACCTCGCGCCAGTTCAACGAGATCGCGGGGAAGGAAGTGTTCTTCAAGTGCGAGAATTTCCAGCGCGCGGGCGCGTTCAAGATTCGCGGTGCGACGAACAAGATTCTGTCGCTCAGTGACGACGAGAAACGCCGCGGCATCGTCGCGTTCTCGTCGGGCAATCACGCGCAAGCCGTCGCGCTCGCGGGGCGTGAAGCAGGCGTGCGCGCCGTAATTGCCATGCCGACTGACGCTCCGAAAGCGAAGGTCACGGCAACGCGCGGTTACGGCGGCGAGGTCGTTTTTTACGATCGTCAGAAACAGGACCGCGAAGCGTTCGCACTCGATCTAGCCGAACGCGAGAAACTCGTCATGGTCCCACCTTACGACGACGAGTTCATTCTTGCCGGTCAGGGAACGTGCGGACTCGAATTGATGGAACAGGCGCCGGATCTCGACTGCGTGCTCGCGCCGTGCAGCGGTGGCGGTTTGTTCGCGGGCGTCGCTACGGCGGTTAAGGCGTTGAATCCGGCAGTTCGCTGTTTCCCCGTCGAGCCCGCGGACGCCGACGACACGCGACAGTCGCTCTTGAAAGGCGAGCGCGTCACGATTCCGCCGCCCGCAACGATTGCTGATGGATTGCGTGTTCAAATTCCAGGGCGAATAACCTTCCCGATCGTTCAACGTTTAGCTGAAGACGTGTTGACCGTCACCGACGACGAGATCATCGCCACGCTTCGTTTCATGCTGTTCCGGATGAAGCTGCTGGTCGAGACTTCGGGCGTCGCCGCGGCGGCGGCCGTTATGTTTGGGAAACTGCCGGAAGACGTGAAGCGCGTCGGCGTCATTTTGTCGGGCGGGAATATCGATCCGGAGTTGTTAGCGCAGCTGATCCAGTAGCCCGAACCAGTTCCACGCATTCAAGAGTTCGCCGATCAGAAACGAGGCGAGGTTCGCGATGACGATCGCAGCGAAGTCTCGCCACATCGATCGGCGTCCGAGATCGTCTGGCGTCCCAAACGCCAGCCAGAACAATAGACACTCCATCACCGGCGCAAACGTTTCCGCAACCGCCAGAAACATCGCTCGCGAGTAGTTCGCCAGTAACAACGGCAAGACGATCACGACGATCGGATACGTGCAGGCCGTCAGCCAAATGCCTGAGAGTAACCGGCGTGATTTCGGATGGCGTGAAGAGAGACCGACGAGAAGGATCGGCGTCTCGATCGCGATCGTCAGCAGGTATCCAAACGGCAGGAAGCGCCAGAGTTCTGAAGGAGACACTACAGCATCCTTAACAGGAATGGCGCTTCGGCGAGCACGTGCGCGATGGCGATCGTGAAGTAGACGTCACGCGTGGTGGCGTAGTCGATCGAGAAGCCAAACCAGAGCGCGAGGACGATGGCCAGCGCGATGACAAGCATGGCCGCGATCAGTTTTGGAGAGCCCTTCGGATGCCGTGCCACCGGAAGCCGCTCCCACACGCGCATCGACCCTCCGACAAGCGGCAGCGCGACGATCCATACGGCGTAGTGCAGCATTTCCAGAAACAGATGCACCGACACGAGCACGTGGCTTGAGACCTGCGGCAGCAACTCGGCGCCTGAGTGTTGCGTGATGCGCCAGAAGAGTCCGTTGTCGTCCGGCAACGGCGCGGACCGTGATAACTGCCAGACCATCGCAATCAGCAACAGCGGCAGTAACAGCAGACAGTGCCTGTACGGCCGCAGCCAATCCGGGCGCGTCCGTTGAAGATGCCGGTCGAGAAACCAGAGCGCGACGAGTGGATGGACGTAGACCACCGCGAGGCTGAAGAGATCCGGACGGAGCCAGTTCAATGCCGCGAGGCCGAGTGCGACGGGGACAACCCAGGACCAGTCGGTCCGCCGCTTTAGTTTGCCTCTCTGCCACGTCAACAACGCCAGCCACGACAGCAGCAGCGTGTTCCAGCCCGCGAGGATCGTCAGCCCGGTCTCTTCCGTCATCGAGGCCGTTCGATACAGCAACGGAAGCGAGACGTAAGTCAGCGTCAATAATCCGAGACCGGCAAAGGCGGTGATGAAGAAGTTGCGAGAACGTCCGAAACGGACCGGCAGACGCGACAGGAAGTAACGTAACTCGAACCAGTTGTGAGGCCCGGCAAACACGAACAGCGTGACGATCGAAACCTGCAACGGCAGCCAACTCGCCAGCGCTGCCGACGCAAACGCACACGCCGCAATCACAACAATGAATCCGCGCTCCTGAAGCGGAACGCTGATTTGATTTAGTTTTAAATGTGCGGCGTCCTGCACGTCTTATTCGTCGCCCGGTTTCTTATTTTCGACAGGGATGATCAACCTGATGTGTGGCGGTTTGTTTGGATCGTCGGGAACGACCTCAATCGATAGCGAACCCGATGTCGGGCGGTTTTCGGCCAGGTTCTTCGACAGGTTCCTCCACGTCCAATAGCCCGGCGGCGGCCCGGCATTTCCGCGCGTGATGATCGTCGCCGCGCCGACAATCGCCGCGACCAGGACCACCGCCGCCACCGTTTTCTGCGTCCGCCCGCGTTTTGAACCCGCCAGCAACACACCGGCGAACGAAATCGCGAAGAACAGCATTAGACCGGCAACGATCGTCCGCCCCGGGCTCGCCGAAATACCGCCGACAACTGCGGGACTGCCTGGCGAGGCGTCCAGAGCAGCGCGCAGCGCTTTCAAGTCTGACTCGGAGAGTTGCAGACGCGCCTGAAACCCGTTTGTCTCCGGAACGACCTCGAGACTGGTGCGCAGAATAACCTTGGCCGGTTGTGCCGGCGGCTTCGGCCGTGGGACGTCGGCATTCGCGACGTGCGACAAAAGGATCAAGCAACAGATCGATAGAATGACTTTCATTTTGGGCCCTCCTGTTCCGTCTATATCACAATCATCCGGAAGGTGCTACGCGTTTTCTCTGCGGCAATCGACCGTGTAGAATCGCTTCAGAGGTAAATCAATTGGCGCGCGAACTTCGTGTTATAAGCAACAATCAAAAAGTACGCCAACCCAAGCCCGAATGGCTGCGCATCCGCCTGGGCGATCCGACCAATCAAAACCGTGTCCTGGAACTGATTGAGGGCCTGAATCTGCACACAGTCTGCCAGGAAGCGCGTTGTCCGAACATTTTCGAGTGCTGGTCCGACCGGACGGCGACGTTCATGCTCGGCGGCGACATCTGTACGCGTCACTGCGGGTTTTGTGCGGTCGGAAAGGGAAACCCGGGCGATCTGGATCCGGACGAGCCGCGGCACGTCGCCGAAGCAGTGGGCCATCTGAACCTGGCGCACGCTGTGATCACGTCAGTCAATCGTGACGATCTGCCGGACGGCGGCGCCGCGCATTGGGCCGAAACCATCCGCCAGGTTCGCGCCGCGAACCCAAACTGCAGGATCGAGGTGCTGATTCCGGATTTCAACGGCGATGAAGCGGCGCTGAACACGGTGCTTGACGCGCAGCCCAACGTGCTCAACCACAACACGGAAACGATCGCGCGGTTGTATCGACGCGTCCGGCCCGATGCTGTTTACCAGCAGTCGCTGACGCTTCTGGAACGCGCCGCCGCGAGGCGTGATTTGGAAGCGCGAGGAATGTTGACGAAGAGCGGGATCATGGTCGGCCTCGGCGAGACGTTCGACGAAGTAGTCGAACTGATGAAAGACCTCCGCTCCGCTTCCTGCGACATCATGACGATTGGTCAGTATCTCCAGCCGCATGCGCGCCGGCTGCCGGTCGAACGCTACGTGACGCCGGCGGAGTTTGCAAAGTGGCGCGAGATCGGAATGGAGCTCGGGTTCCATCACGTTGAATCAAGCCCCCTCACTCGTTCGTCCTACCACGCCCGCGAGCAAGCGGTTGAAAAACCGGAGGCCGTTGCGGCCAATTAAACTGTGAAAGCCGTCGTCTTCAGACAACATGGTGGACCGGAGGTGCTGGAGTATGGCGATGCGCCGGAGCCGCGGATTCGCGCGAATGAGGTGCTTGTCGAGGTCCGGGCGTGCGCGCTGAACCATCTCGACATCTGGGCGCGAAAGGGTTTGCCGGGGATCGATATTCCATTGCCGCATATTCTGGGGAATGACGTGGCGGGTGTCGTGCGCGAGGTTGGCGAGCTCGTGACGTGGGTCAAGGCCGGCGATGAAGTGATGGTGCAGCCCGGCGTGTCGTGTGGTCATTGCGAGTTCTGTCTCAGCGGGAAGGATAATTTCTGCCGCGAGTACGACATTATTGGTTATCGGCGTGATGGCGGTTACGCTGAGTTGGTCGCCGTTCCGGGCGTGAACGTCTTTCCGAAGCCGGCGAATATCAGTTGGGAAGAGGCGGCGGCGTTGCCGCTGGTTACGGTTACCGCGTGGCACATGCTCGTTACGCGCGCTGACGTGCAGCCCGGGGAGAATGTGCTCGTTCATGCGGCTGGCAGTGGCGTCGGGTCAGTTGCGATTCAGATTGCGAAACTGCGTGGCGCGAGGGTGATTACGACTGCGAGCACGGACGAGAAGCTGGCGCGCGCGCGTGAGCTTGGGGCGGATGACGTAATCAACTACACGAACGACGAGTGGCCGAAAGAGGTCCGGCGATTGACCGATCGCAAAGGCGTGGACGTCGTCGTCGAGCACACTGGCGCCGCGACGTGGCCCGGGTCGATCAGTAGTCTCAAAAATAATGGACGGCTCGTCACTTGCGGCGCGACCAGCGGCTTCGACGCGCGCACCGATCTGCGCCAGGTCTTCTATCGAAACCTCTCGTTACTCGGATCTTTTATGGGTTCGAAAGGCGAGTTGTTGGATGCGATGAAGTTTGTGGAACAGGGAAAGATTCGAGCCGTCCTCGATCGCGTCCTCCCGCTCAGCGACGCCCGCCAGGCGCATGAGGCAATCGACAACCGCGCTCAGTTTGGGAAAGTTGTGTTAAAGACCTAGCGGCCGGAATAATCCTCAGTCACGAACCGCTTCTTTATCGCTTCCAAATTCCCTTCTTCAAGATTGAAATTTGTCCCTCCGATAACTTTCTTCCCCTCATCCGTGGTAACCCAGTCGACGACCTGCGGGGCGTTGGTCCGGAGAAACGCTCCGTCCGCTTTATCAAGCGGCTTCCCGTCCTTGCGTGAAAATATCCAGACGTACGTATACCCGCCGTTTTTAATGTACTGAAGGTCTTTCGCGAACCCCGTAAGCGGCGAGCTCGCCGGCGCGGGCGTCTCGGAAGACGACGCAGACGCAGCAGGCGCCGCACTATTCGTGTCAGCAGCCGGCCCGCCACCACACGCCGTCAAAAACAACAATAGAACTAAGCAAACCGGTAGTGGGTCAGTTTGAATTAGACCTCCCGCAAAGGCGCAAAGTCGCCAAGAGAAGACGATGAAATTGCTGTTTCCTTTGCGGCTTTGCGCCTTTGCGGGAGACATCTCTTTTTTTAACTGACCCACCACTAAGCAAACCTTCTTCATGGGATATCCAACTCGGGCGGCCCAAGCGCGTTGTCCAGCGGCCCAGCCTTCTCGTCGCGAATATACATGATCGTACACTCAGTATCCTCATAGACAATGTCAAACCAGCCGCTCCGCTGCGCCTGATCGAAAAAGTCGTGGTGATCGTTGTCCGAAAAAACGTAGCGCGCCCCAAAACGATCGCGAATCAACGGACCGGGATCCTCCTGCGTCCCGAGCGTGATGCGATCGTACAACCGCGACAGGTCCTGGCTCTTGTCGAACAGATAATTCGGGTCGAGCCCGGAGATGTAGTTATGCGTGGGATCGTAATAGATCAGCCGCGGGAAATCGTCCCAGTCGGTGTTGAAGACGGTCTGTCCGGCCGGAATGTTGTGCCGCATCCACGCTGCGCCGGCGCTGAAGTAATCGTGCGGCCGGCTGTCACCGATCTCCTCGATCTCGCTGCGAATATTGAAAAACAGGACGACACCCAACACGATGGCAACGAACGCCGCGCCGATCGTCAGCAGCCACTCTCGCCAGTCGCTGTTACTCTCACGGACAGCTTCCTGTTGATCGAAAAACGGTCTGAGCTCGTCCAGCACTTCAGCCGGCAAACGCGTCAGATACGAACGCATCCCCAGCAACCATGGCTGGAGCGAGAACGCCGCAAACATCACCGCAAACGGCGGCCAATACTCAGAAATTCGCCGCCACCGCGCGGTCATAATCATCAACGCCGTCGCAAACAGCAGAAAGAACGCAGGATAGTGCGCGCGCCTTCGTTCTGACGGCTCAAACATGACGTAACCGACCACCATCGAGACAAACGCAACCGCCGAGTTCCCCAAAAACTCCCACGCGTCGTACGGATACCACTCTCCACCGACTTTCGTGTCGAATCCGGAGAGCGTCAGCTTGATCGAAACGTGCTCGTAAAGCTGCCGGAAGTTCTGAGGGAAATACGGGTTGACGACAAGGCCGATGGCGCAACCCAGCGTCACCCAAACCAGCGGCCGCCACTCGAAACGATGCTCGGTCCAGGCAATCACGATTACCCAGAACACCGCCGCCATCATCAGCAGCACAAAAAGGTCGTAGGTCCAGGTAAAGACCGCCGCCAGCGGCAACAAAGGCAAGTACTTCTTCTTGAAGAACAGGACGATTGCGATGACGAGATAGACGACGGCGAGCGGCGGCGCCTTCGCCATGTTCATCCGAAACAGAAACGGCGCGGAACACGCCAGCAACGCCACGAGCCAGACGAGCACGTAACGAATCCGGTAGTACATCAGCAGCCAGTAACACGAAAGCACCGCCAGCGACGCGAACACTATCGTCGCCACCTTCGCCCCGAGTCGCGCGTCTGCGACCGCCACGAAAGGCATCTGCATGAAGTGAAACAGCAGATGGTGATCGACGAACTCTCGCGGGCTGAGCGTCGTCAGCGGCAGCCATGGAAACTGCGGCGGGAACGTGCCGCTCCGGATGCCTTCCCAGAGCGTGCGGGTCCATTTGACGTGGTAGTAACCGTCGAAATCACCGCAGCAGATCGCGGAAGTCGAGAACTGAAGCTGCCAGAACACGAGCACGATGGCGATCGCGCCGAGTAGAAACTGAAGGATTCGGATGGTGGATTCGGATAAGAGCCTGGCTAAGAACGTGGATAGTATGCCGGGGCGCCTGGTCATCAATCGCTCAACTGGCTGTTCGTGTGTACCTCACAGTTGTTCGATCAGGTCGAGCAGGGCCCGAGGATCTATCGGCTTGGTCATGTGAGCGTTGAAGCCCGCGTTTGTCGACCGCTCCTTGTCGTCGAACATCGAATAGCCGGTGACGGCCACCATCGGCACGTTTTCGTACCCCGGCATTGTTCTCATCTCGCGCGCGAGTTGATAACCATTCATCTCGGGCATGCCGATATCGGAGATCACAACGTCGAACTGGCGCTCGCGCGCGGCGTTCAGGGCCGCTCGCGCTGACGCTGCAGTGACGACGTCGTAACCGGCATGGCTCAACAACACGGCAAGCATCTCGGTGACGTCGGCAACGTCGTCGACGACCAACGCCGACCTGCGTGTACGAGGCGCCGTTTGTGCTGTTTGACTATCCGGAGACAACTTAAAATCTTGGTTCGACTGGCCCGACAAAATCTGGCTGAGACGGTAGAGCGAGGGTTCAAAAACCGTTTCAGCGCCGATAGCGCAACTATCCTGCATCCAACAGCCTTTCCGCCGGGTTCGTAGTGGAGAGCGAGATTAGAGTAGCCCAAACATCGATGCGTGTCTACAAGAGTTCTTGCTTCGAGTGCGTTATAAATTTTCGATCAAAACATCGTGACAGTAATAGATTATTTTGCTACGTTGAGCCAAACACAGACCACACAAAGGAGCGAACGAAATGGCAGGCAGAAAAGGAAGCAAGAAGTCTGCAGGTGCGCGCAAAGGAGGAAAGAAAGCGGCAAAAAAGAGCGCGGGTAAATCGAAAGGACGCGGCGGCGCGGCGAAACGAGGTACGAAGAAGGCTGCGAAGAAAGCCGGTAAGAAAGGCGGCACTAAGAAGGCTGCGAAGAAGGCTGCAAAGAAGAGCGCTGCCAAGTCTACCAAGAAGGCTGGGAAGAAGGCCGGCAAGAAGTCTGGAAAGAAATCTGGCAAGAAGGCCGCGAAGAAATCAGCCGGAAAAGCCGGTACGAAGAAGGCGTCGAAGAAGCGATCGTCCGCATCGGAAGAGGTCGTCGTCGTCGCTGAGCCAACGCCCGTGAGTGAGGAGAGCGAGGCTGCCGCAATAGAATCGTCAGGTGGCGAAGAGATGGACGTGGACGAGTCGCGGCTCGAAGGGCAATCCTAAGCGAAATTCGTGACGCGCGCCTGGAAGTTTTATCGGGCCTGAACACATGTATCCCGGCGGCAACCTTTTCATTCCCGTTGAGCACGGACAACTAGAGGCAATTCTGAAGGAGCCGCGGCAAGGTCCACCCCGAGCCGTGGCTCTGGTGCTTCATCCGCATCCGCTCGGCGGCGGCACGATGCACAACAAAGTCGTGTTTCGCGCCGCCGCGGCGCTGAACGATGCCGGTCTGACAACTCTGCGTATCAACTTCCGCGGCGTCGGACAGAGTACGGGCCAACATGACGAAGGTCGCGGCGAACGCGACGACGTCCGCGCGGGGCTCGACTACCTCGCGGCCCACTATCCCGATCTGAGTATCACAATCTGCGGGTTTTCGTTCGGCGCGCGCGTGGGGTTGGACGTCGGCATCAACGACGAGCGCGTCGATTACCTGATCGGTATCGGCACGCCGCTCGAGAAGTACGACTTCGGTTTCCTCTCAGCGTGCCGCAAGCCGTTACTGCTCGTTCACGGCGAGTACGACGAGTTTGGAAACGTCGACGACGTGCGCCGCCTCGCCGCGGATCTGGAAAAGCACACGCAGGTACGTTTAGTCGTAATTCCCGGCGCCGGCCACTTCTTCGAAAACAGCCTCGACGACCTCAAGCGAGCGATTACCGGCTGGATTACTGAACAACTGGGCGGCCGCTGAAAAAGTCAATCGGTCCTAGAATTCGGAAGTGTCCTAATCTGACTCTGCGTAATCTCTGTGTCCTCTGCGACTCTGCGGTTTACTTGCTTTATGCCATGTTCACCGCCGAGACGCAGAGCACGCAGAGCAAGCGCAGAGAAACCACAATGATGGTTGCTAAACGTTTTCACCAGCGTGCCAGGCGGCTAAAGCTGTTGCCGCTGCTCTTCACTCTCAGTCGAACTGATGCTGATGAAGTTCGAAGTCTGCGGCTTCTTGTCCTGCATTCGCATCCTGATAATTGTAAAACCAATGGCCACGACGATTGCCGCTACTAAGCCGCCGAGCAGCAGTTTTCCGAGATCGTCGAAGGCGCCGGTGGTTTCTTGAAAGTTGAATAGAAGCAGGGAGACTGAGCAAAGCTGAATTATGTTCATCGCGTCACCGACCTTTCGTCAGGTGTCCGGGCACGGGGATCGACGCAGGCTTAGACACTGAGACGAAATCGTTTGTTCCGCGCAGCGTTTGTTCCCCGCAATCAGGGAGCTTAGGATAGCCACATGCAGGAACACCGAGATCCGGCGATCAGAATCACACTGCTGCCACGCGATACCAATTCCGTTGGTACGATTTTTGGCGGCGTCATCCTCAGTTACATCGACACGGCGGGCGCGATCGAGGCCCATCGGCACACGCGCATGGAACGGTTCGTCACCGTGGCGATGAAGGAAGTCATTTTCCACAAGCCGGTTTTCGTGGGCGACCTGGTGAGCTTCTACGCCGAAACGGTGCGCGTCGGGAAGACGTCGATTACCGTGCGCGTGATCGTCGAGGTTGAACGGCTGGGGAAGAGTGAGCGAGTGCGAGTGACGGAAGCGGAAGTGATCTATGTTGCCGTCAATCTCAAAGGTGAGAAGATCCCGATTACCGTTCCCGGGCGTGACTAGTTCAAGCGAGCCTGCATTCGTCTCAGTCCAACAACGGCTTCGCGAAAATTCGGCTTTTGCTTGAGCGCCAGACCGTAATGCCGGGCCGCGTCGAGAAACAGGCGCCGGTTCTCGTAAACACGCCCCAGATTGAAATGCGGAAACGCGTACGACTCATACCGCGGCGCCAGCAACGCGCGCTTGAACCAGCGTACTGAACCGTACGAATCACCCTTCGCCAGCAGATAGCTTCCGATGTCGTTGTACGGATTGCCCAGCGTCTCGTCGACTCGAATCGCCTCCAGACACTCGTCGATCGCCTCGTCATAGCGCTGCTGAAAGCTGTAGACCCAGCCGAGAAACGTGTGCGCCTCCGCCGTCGGATACGTTTCGATCGAACGTTTGTACAGCTCGATCGCGCGCTCGTAGTCGTTCGCGAGCTGGGCCTCGTAGGCTTCGTGAAAAAGCTGGTTCGCTTCAAACCGCTTGTGGTCTGAAACGTCGTCGTGCGTGTTCATACCTAGTTACAATTAGACGCCGATTTCTTCGCCGCATCCAATCTTTTGATCCGTCCCTCGACCTTCGGCGCGATCGCCCTTCCGGAAACAAACATGCGCTTCAGCGCGTCCGAGTCGATCGGCGCGCGATCAGGCTGAAGCACGATCGGCGATCCCTTGAACATCGAGTATCCGTCGCCGCCGTCGAGCGCCAGGAACGTGGAGGTCGCCAATGTGTACTTCTTCGACTCGTCGAGCGGCACGCCGTTGACCTTCACGTCGCTCACCCGGGATCCCGGGCTCTTCGACGCGTCGAACGAAAACTGAACCCCCGAAACCTGCGGAAACCGGCCCGGCTCGGCATCTTCGGCACTGCGAGCGACGCCGTGCTCCAGCGCCGCCTTCAAAGTCGCTCCCGTGACCTCGATCTTCACCAACTTATTCTTAAAAGGCAGAATCGACAAAACATCCCGGACAGTGATTCGCCCGGCAGGCATCAACGCGTCCGCGCGAACCGATCCGCCGTTCATCAAACCGACGTCCGCCGCCAGCGCCTTGCGAAACGAGTCGGCCACCAGGTTCCCCACGTTCGTCTCGCGCGTGCGGTTCTCCGCACTGCGAGCGTCGAGCTTGACGCTCGACCGGCCTACGGGTTTTGACAGCTCCGTCAGCAGATTCGCGTACTTGCGATACACCGCCGCGAACTCCGGCGCTTCGGGAGTCTTGCTGTCAACCTCGATTACCTTCCAGTCGATGCTTTCGAGTTCGCCGGTCGTTTGCGAGATGTTCAGATCGATCTGCCCGAGCTCGCGCGCGTCGGCAGTCATCTTGAAGATCGGGGCGCGCCCGGCGTGCGACTCGAGCAGCGTGTGCTCGTGCCCGCCGATGATCACGTCGACGTCCGCGCAACGCGCGACTTCCTTGTCTTCACGCATCGACAAATGCGTCAAAGCCACGACCACCTTCGCGCCCTGCGCGTGAAGCTCGGAAACCATCTGTTTCGCGATGTCGCACGGCGTGCGAAACTCGACGTCGTCGCCCGCCCGCGACGTCGTCTTCGTCTCCGGCAGCACCAGTCCGAAGATCCCAACCTTCACGTTGCCAAACTGGCGAATAACGTACGGCGGCACGTCGCCGAACGTCTTGCCCGTTTTGCGATCGATCACGTTCGCCGCGATCCAGCCGAACTTCGACTCCTTTATTCGTTCCTTGAGTGTGTCCGGTCCAAAGTCAAATTCGTGGTTGCCGAACGTGGCGTAGTCGAGACCGATGGTGTTCCACGCGTCGATCATCTGCGAGCCTTTGAGCGTGATCGACTCGACCGACGGCGAGATCGTGTCGCCCGCCATCAGGAACAACGTGTTCGGGTTCTGCTGCCGGATCGCTTTCGTCAACGTAAACAGGCGCGCCAGGCCGCCCGTCGTGCCCTGGTCAACGGGCGTGAACTGATAGACGTCGTTGACCTGCAACAACGTCACCTTGATGTTGCACTCAGTTGTTGACTGCGCCGCGGCGACTGAAAAGATCGCGGTTAAAAAAAGGGCCAGAGCCAGCGCCGAGCGCCGTGAAAACATCGAATGAGAGTTCATGTCGTCGTTAAACCTTCTGAGAGATGCTGGAGTTGAGCGGCTGAATTATACTCAGCGCATTGAATGTCGAATAGGGAAACAGTCTTCGTAACCGGCTTTCCCGGTTTTATCGCCGATCGCCTGTTGGAACGTCTCGCCCGGACGTCGTGCCGGTTCATCCTGCTGGTCCAGCCGTCATTCATCACCCGCGCCAAACACGAGATTGAGCGAATTGCCGCGCTCGACGATCGGTCGATCGAGGATTTTCAGCTCGTCGAAGGAAACATCAGCAAACCGGATCTCGGGCTGTCGCCGGGGGACGCCGCGGCCGTGCGCGAACAGACGACGCATCTGTTTCATCTCGCCGCTGTTTACGATCTCGCCGTCGAACGTGAGCTCGCGATGCGCGTCAATGTCGGTGGCACGCGTAACGTCGTCGAGTTCGCGCGCTCGATGTCGCAACTTCGTCACTTTCATCACGTGTCGACGTGTTATGTCGCCGGGAAACGCGAGGGCGTGATTCTGGAAACGGAACTGCGCCACGATGCCGGGTATCGCAACTTTTACGAAGAGTCGAAGTATTTGGCGGAGATGGAGGTCCAGTCCGTGGCCAACGAGTTGCCGGTCACGATTCATCGGCCGGCCGTCGTTTGCGGCGACTCGCAGACTGGTGAGACGGTGAAATACGACGGTGTTTACTACCTGATCCACTACCTGCTGAAGTGGCCCAACGTGCTTTCGTTGTTCAATATCGGGAACCACGAGGTCAGTCTGAATCTCGTGCCCGTAGATTTCGTCGTCGATGCGATCGCGGCGCTGGCGTTTGACGAGCGCGCTATCGGAAAGACGCTGCAACTCGCCGATCCGTCGCCGTTGACGACGAATCAGCTATTCAACGCTATCGCCAGGTCGATCAATGGCAAGCGTTCGCGTGTGACGGCGCCGGCCTCGTGGGTGCGATTCTTCCTGATGTTGCCGCCGTCGCCGCGAATCACGGGACTGCCGCATCACGCCGTTCCCTACTTCTTTGTCAAACAACTTTACGACTCCTCCCAGGCGCAACAACTGCTCGCTTCGCACAACATCCATTGCCCGCCGTTCGAGAGTTACGTCGACAGGATCGTCGACTTCGCCCGCCGCCACCCAACGCTCTAGACGGGTTTCCCGCTTGCGGAAAACCCGATGCCTCGCGTCCGCTTGACAATTTCCTGATTTAGAATTAGTCTAAGTCCACTGTGAAAGAGCACAAGCTGACGCCACAACGCGAAGCCGTCTACAAAGTAATCGTCGAACGCGACGATCACCCGACGGCCAGCGACATCTTCGAGGCGGCGCGCAAGCGCCTCCCGTCCATCAGCTACGCAACCGTCTACAACTCGTTGCGCTACCTGAAGGAAGCAGGGCTCGTTCACGAAATCAGTTTTGGTGATTGCGCCAGCCGTTACGACGGCGTTACGGAGCGCCACGACCACGCTATCTGCAACCAGTGCGGAAAGCTCGTCGATTTGGATATGCCGGAAGCCGCGAAGCTGATGCCGGCGGCAGCGCGTAAGTCGCGCTTTAAGCCGCAGTCGGTTCATTTGACGCTGAGAGGGGTTTGTCCGGATTGTTGCGGGTCTTCGTAAATGACCCGCCCTCTTAATAGAAACTATTTCAACTAAATTGGAGGATACATGACAGCAGCAACAGCAGCGGCGGCAGAAAAGGCTATGGTGGGCCAGCCCGCGCCGGACTTCGAAATGGCCTCAACCAAGAACATCGAGAAACTCAACGAGCCCGTCAAGCTTTCCGACTATCGAGGAAAGTGGCTCGTGATGGTCTTCTATCCGCTCGACTTCACGTTCGTTTGTCCGACGGAATTGACCACGTTCAGTGATCGCTACCAGGACTTCGTCGACATCGGCGCCGACGTCCTCGGCATCTCGACCGACTCGGTCTACTCGCACCGTGCGTGGATCAACACGCCGCGTGACAAAGGCGGAGTCGAAGGTCTGAAATATCCGTTGGCGGCGGACGCGACGAAGAAGGTCGCATCCGACTACGGCGTACTGATCGAAAGCCGCGGCATCGCGCTTCGCGGGCTCTTCGTTATCGACCCGGAAGGCATCCTGCGCTACAAGGTCGTGCACGACTTGAACGTCGGACGTTCAGCGGAGGAGACGCTCAGAGTGATCCAGGCGTTGCAGACGGGTGGTCTGTGCCAGGCTGAGTGGAAGCCGGGACAGAAGACGTTGGGCTAAGAACAGAAAACATCGCCAATTGTCGATTGCCGATTTCCAATTGATACCCGCAAGGTAACCAATCGGCAATTGGCAATCAGCAATTGGCAATAGGGTGAGAATCATGGCAATGAAAATCGGAACGCAGATGCCGAAGCTGGATGGGGCGACGGAGTGGTTTGGCGGAACGCAAGCGTTTGCGGAAGCGCAAGCGGAAGGGCGTCCGACGCTGGTTCACTTCTGGTCGGCAAGCTGTGGGATATGCAAAGACAATCTGCCGCGTATTGCGCAGTGGCGCGACGAGAAACACGATCAGGGACTGCGCGTGATCGGCATCCACATGCCGCGTTACGAGAGCGATACCGACGTCGAGAAGGTGCGCGACTTGATCAGCACGAACAAGATCACCGAGCCTGTTGCGATCGATAACGAGCACAAGCTGAAGGAAGCGTTTCACAACCACCAGGGGTTTGTGCCCGCTTATTACCTGTTCGATCACGAAGGGAAGTTGCGAAGCTTCGCGGCCGGCGAGCGTGGGTTGGATATGCTGAAGACGGCGCTGGAACGCGTGTTAGAAGCTCAGGCGACGGCGGTGACGAATTAGGTTGGGCCGCCGAGCACTTCGAAGAGTTTGTAGAGCAGATACAGGCTGACGAATGCGCTGGCGATGGCCAGTCCGATCAGTCCGACGATTATTCCTCCCACAAACAACCAATCGCTTGCACTGCCGGCGCGCGCCTCTTCAGCTGACACCGTCGCGCGCCGCTTAAGTAAATCAAGATTCTTGTGATTCGACTTCCACCACGCATCAAGGACATCACCCACCAGCGGTAACGACCCGACAACATAATCAATCCCGATATTCAACCCCATCCGCAGCAACGTGACCTTCGGAACGCGATGCCGCACCGCAGCCGCAAGAATGTAGAACGAAACGAGCGACGTGGCCGTGTCGCCAAAACCCGGAATCAGCCCGATCAACGCGTCGAGACCAAAGCGCCACCCAAGCACGGGCACTCTGAACATGTCGTCCATGAGCCACGCCAGATCGTCAAGACTCTTTTTCGTGGAAACCCGGGCTACCGGATACGCGTCATTTGTTGCCAAAAGAACTTCCCAACCTTCGCCAATGCGCCGAACGCGTTTTTGTCACCTGACTTTTGTGGAGGCTGTTTGGAGGGGATGCCCAACGTGGCCGCCAACTCCGCATCGGGCGGCGCGATGTCCTCGTCGCCTCGCTTTGCGGTGAGCCAGCGGGTGAATGTACGACCGATCATCCGTCTTTGTTCAACCGGCGCCTCCGCGACGAGGGCGATGCGGAGGTCTTCCATCTGCGCTATCTCGTAGAGGTTCGCCTGGTAGTAATTGCGGAGCGCGGCAAAAATCCTCTCGTCGCCGAGCGAACGCTGCAGGTCGACGAACATCATCGCTCCCTTCGCGGTAACGATAGCGGCGTACTGGAACGTGTTGCGGTAATCACGCGAGGGACGATTCGCGTCCATGTCGTCGCCGCCAAACGTGCGATACAGACGGTAGACGCCTTTGACCTGGTCCTCCAGCACCGCTGCCGCTCGCTCTTCGCCGTAGATGCTGCGGTAATAGAGCAGAGACGACCAGCACGACAACGCCTCGTCGAGCACCGGCTCGCGCGCCGGATCGTTTCCGACGGCCGCGCCCCACCACTGATGCGCAACAAGATGGGCCACCGTCCATTCCAGGCTCTCCTCGACGGACGGCCGCTGCTCGCGAATGATCTCCGGAAGATTGCGCACCGCGGGCGAGTCGAAATCGACGTAGAAAGCGCTCGCGATGATGTTCAACCCGGAAAACTCGACGCTTCCGATACCCGCGACAAGCGGCGCCTCGGCGACGCTGATCGTCTTGAACGGCAAGTCGCCGAACGTCGACGTAAAGACACGCACCGCGTTCGCCGCGACTGTCAGCGCGCGCTTGCCGACGCGTTCATGTTCCGCGAGGTAGATCGATCGGATGTTGATGCCGTGTACTTCGGTGTGTTCGCTACGCAGGCCGCGTCCGGCGAGACTCGCAAAGTCGCGCAACGCGGGCGCGGTGAAAGTCTGCCCGGTTTTTTCGGATCGCGACGTCTCAGTTCCGGAGGTGAAAACTTCGACGCCTGCCGGTGTCGCGACAGTCACTTCGTAATCCGCCGCTTCGTTGAAGACGAAATCGCCTACGGAAGGTTCGAGCTTGCGCCGCCACTCGTCGCCGTCGTGAACGGCAAGTACCGGATAAGCAGCGCCAAGCAGCATGACGCCGCGGCAGTAAAAATTGATGTCGCGAGCGCGACGCAACTCACGCTCGCTGCGCAACGCGGCGCTGACCTGTTTGACGACGTGCGTCGTCAGGCTTGTTTCGTCTCGATCGATCTCCGGCACCGTTCCTTTGAACTTGATGACGACTTCCGCCGTCGCGCCTACCGCGACCTGGTCGCGAAGATTGACGCGCAGCGTCGCGCCCTGGTCGTCGAGCGAGGTAAGGAGAGGTATGTCGTCGGCGGCGGAACGTACTTCGATGATTTCCAACCGGGGCTCATCGGTTTCCGGCACGATCTGTTCGCCCGTGCGCAGGTTCGGGTAGAGATGGAAGTAAAGGATGTTGCTCGGTTTTTCGCCGCGATTGACCCAGCGCACCCGTTCGACGCCGCTGAAGGAAAGCTTGTCGAGGTCGATTTTGAGATCGATCTTGTATCCGTGCGTGCTTTGGGCAGCGACGTTCTGCGCCGCCAACACAACCAACACGAATAAAAACAATTTGAGATTACGCTGCTGGTTCACTTGATTACGATCGATTTAATCACATCACCACGGATGATGTTGTCGACGACGTCCATTCCCGCCACCACTCGACCGAAGACCGTGTAACCGCCGTCGAGATGCGGCTGTGGCGAGTGGGTGACAAACCACTGCGAGCCGCCGGTGTCTTTGCCGGAAAGCGCCATTCCCACCGCCGCCCGGTCGTAGGGCACTTCGTTAATCTCGCAACGAATCTGGTGCTGTGCGGGTCCGCCGTTGCCGTCACCGCGCGGGTCGCCGTCCTGAATCACAAAGTTCGGCACTACGCGGTGAATGGTGATGCCGTTGAAAAAAGAGCGCTGGGCAAGCTGAACAAAATTGTCGACAGTCAGGGGGGCTGCCTCGGGGAGAAACTCAATAGTAAACGAACCCTTCGTGGTAGTCACTACGGCGCGCGGCTTTCGTGCGATACGCGACAGGGCGCGGCGATAATCGGCGACGGTGTTCTTCGTTTGCACCGTTCCGATTCGCGAGGAAAAATCGCCCGCGCCACTGGCTTTCAGCGCCGCGACGGCGCGACGGCGGACGAGGTAGTCGCGAGAATCCAGCGCGGTCTTTATCGCGTCGTTCGCGGCAGCCGATTTTTGTTTGCCAAGCGAGTCGAGGATTGAGAGCGCGGCGTCGTTCAAGGGATCGGCCGGTGTGCGAGCCAGGGCAGCCGCGAGCGCCCGCGTGTGCTGCTCGGAAGGCGGCAGCTCGCCCAGCAGATCCGCGGCCGTCCCACGCACGATCACGTCTGATTCATTCAGGTGTTTCAACAGAACATCTGCGAGACCGGTTGGCTTGAACGCCGCAAACGCGCGAAGCACGTCCGGAATCGCGTATTCGGAATGGACGGCGACGAGCGTGTTCACTTTGACGGTCGAGTTGCGGTAGTCGAGCATCGCCCGGAGCAGTGACTCGGCTATCGAGGCCACATCCAGTTTACTTTTTATCAATTCCGGCATCGCCGCGATCTCACCGAGGCCGGCGGCGATTCCCGCCGCAGAGCGCCAATTCAAAAGAATGCTCCGTTGCACGCTCTCCTTTGCGGGAGTTCCGAAGCCGCGCAGATAAGCGCCTGGCGAGATGCGAACGAGCGCGATCTCGACTTCCGGCGCCCGGTGATCGAGCGTCGCGCTTAATTTATTCAGCCACGTGAGTGCCGCCTGATCTTCCTTGACGGCCAGTAGACGTCCCAACGTCGTCGCGATTTCGAGTGCCTCATTGATCGCGGGTGCGTTGGCATCCAGTTTCAGCGAGTTGCCGCGCTTTAACAGCGGTTCCGCTGCCCGCGCGTCTTTCAGCGACGCGAGCGCGCGAATCGCGCCGACGCGAACGCGCGAGTCAGGGTCCTCGATTGCGTGTTTCACGATCGCGTCGAACGACGCTTTGTCTTCAGTTATCCCGAGCACGCGCGCGGCGTTTGCACGCACTATTGGCTCCGTGTCGCCGTCCAGCAGTTTTCGTAACTGCTCGTTCCCTTCGTTCAGACGCAACCGCGCCAACGTGTTTCCAGCATCAGCGCGAACGCGCGCGTCCGTATGCGCCAGGAACTTCGCAACCACCGGTCCTGCATTCGCCGGACGCGACCGAAGCACAGCCGTTAACCCGAGAATCGCCATCAAGCGGTCCGACGACGGACCGGTCTCGCTCTTGAGTGCGTCGAGAATCGCGGCGCCGAGCTCAAGCCGCCTCGCGTCCTGTTCGCGCGGCAACGCGCCCGCGATCTTGCCCAACGCCTCGATCGCTCGCGCGCGAACCGCCACCGGCTCACCCGTGTTCTTCAACAACGGCAACAACGCCGCCGCACCGCTTGCCACTTCGACTTCACCCAACGCAAACGCCGCCATCGCGCGAACGTCCGTGTCTTTGTCGTCCAACAACCGGCTGAGCGCGGCAACGCAGTCTTCATTGCCGATGCGTCCGGCTGCGAGCGCGGCGCGCTTCCGCACTACGGGACTCGGATTGTTCAACAGTTGGCGCAGTTCGTCGTCCCAGCGCCGCTCATCCTCCGCTTTCATGATTCGGAGCGTGACATTCCGCGGCTGCGAAAACGCCGGCGAAAGCAAAGTGAAACAGATCAGCAGGACGGTGGCGGTCCCGAGGGCGAATCTGGCGATTAGTTGTGTGGACATTTGGCCGTGAATCATACGGCTTGCGTTACGAGTAGGAAAGCCACAAAGAAGCACCAAAAACACATAGCGGTTCTTGTGACTTTTTGTGCCTTTTTGTGGCTCAAAACAAAAAGGGTGGCCGCGACGGGCCACCCTCATAAACGTCATCGCGCGCGCGCGCGTAAGCCTCAGCTTTAGCTCACGACGCTGGAAACGCTTGGAATCTCCGTTGGCTTGGCAGCGTCGGCGGCGCGCAGCGGTTGCATTCTCGACGTGTCGAGGGGCTCGTCGACCTTCTTGTTTTCTTTCTTGTTCTTCTCCGAGGCCGCACTCATCTGCAACATTTTGCAACTGCCTTCGAAAATCGCGCCCTGCTCGATGATCAACGACGGCGTCTGGATATTGCCATTCACTTTCGCGGCGCGGCCGAGCTCGAGCCGTTGGGTGGCGATGATGTCGCCGTTAATCGTGCCGTGAATCACCGCGACGGCGACTTCGATGTTCGCATCAACTTTACCGTTCGCGCCGACGATGAGGGTACCGCTCGATGAACTGACGCGGCCCGACATGTGGCCGTCAATTCTCATCATCGCCTTGAAGTTCGCTTCGCCCGTCATTACCGTACCGCCGCCCACAAAACCGCTGAGCGTGCCTTCTTTGATATCGCGTGCGAGAGTTTCGCTCTCGGTCATGGCGCCACGAGTCTGCGACGCCGGTTCAGCCGGTTTTGCTTCCATACCTGTTCCCTGATAGGAGGAGTAGGTCTTGGCAGTGGAATAGTCAGGAACCTCCGGTTTTTGGCTGGAGTGGTCGTTATCTTCCTGATCCTTGGCATTCTTTCCTATCCTGAGCATTTAGTAACCTCCGTAAATATGGGGGCGCGGATGTTTAGTCACCGGCTGTCGGAACCTAGAAGCAACGAAACGACGCGCTTGCCTTTTGTGTGGATTTTTCGCCGACTGATGCCGGCGTCTGTTGATTGAACCGCCCAAAAAGCGGGCTAGCAATGATAGTCAAACTCTTTGGTCACTGTCTAGTGCTATTTCCGGAAACCATGGCGGCTGTCGTTATAATTCCGTTACAAACGCTATACTCTCTCGAAAGTAATATGCGCACGGAACACAAAACGAAGACTCGTTTACTGCGCCGAATGGGCGAAGCAATTGCCGACTTCGGCATGATTGACGACGGCGACCGCCTCATGGTCTGTCTTTCCGGCGGCAAAGACAGCCACACGATGCTCGACTTGCTGCTCGACGTCCAAAAACGCGCGCCGGTGCGCTTCGAACTACTCGCCGTGAACCTCGATCAGAAGCAGCCGGGCTTTCCCGCGGACGTCCTGCCGAAGTATTTGACCCAAATCGGCGTCCCGTTTCGCATCGTCGAGCAAGACACGTATTCGATCGTCAAGCGCCTGGTGCCTGAAGGCAGGACGTACTGTTCCGTCTGCTCGCGCCTGCGCCGCGGAATTCTTTACAACATCGCCGTCGAGGAGGGTTGCAACAAGATCGCGCTCGGCCATCATGCCGACGACATCATCACGACGCTTCTGCTGAACCTTTTCTACGTCGGATCGCTGAAAGCGATGCCACCGAAACTCCGTTCGATCGACGGACGCAACACGGTGATTCGTCCGCTGGCCTACTGCTCCGAGCGCGATATCGCCGAGTACGCTGCGTTGCGCGAGTTTCCGATCATTCCGTGCGACCTCTGCGGTTCGCAAACCAATCTCAAACGCGTGAAGGTCAAGAACCTGATCGCGGAGCTGGAAAAAGAGATCCCGCACATTCGGGCGTCGATGCTGAATGCGCTCGGCAACGCGGTGCCGTCGCACCTGCTGGACCATCAGTTGTTCGACTTCAAGAACCTTCTCCACGCCGAGACCGGCGACATCGAAGCGGAATTGGAATTGGTTTGAGGTCAGTTATCGCGGCGGGAGTTTGTATTTATTAATCAACTCCTGCAGGCCTTTGGTCGACTTGTTGTTCCGGTACTTGTAGTGGTTGGTGAGATCCGGAATTACCTGCTGCATCAGCGTTTGATATTCCGGGCGTCCCAACGCCAGCCCGGCGGCGTGGGCGTAGGCGTCGATGATCGGGTCGAGCATCGAATCGAGCTGCTTCAAACGCTCCTGCTTCGCTTTGCCTTCCGGCAACTTCTGATACTCATCCATCTGCTTCACGTAGTCGGCGTACATCACGCGACCGAGCAACGCGAAGTTTGAGGGATCGAGCGGCCGCAACGACGTCGCCTTCGCCAGCCGCTCGCGTGCTTCGTTCGTGTCGCCCTTGCCGAGATAGAGAATCGCGATCTGCTGGTAGAGTTCGCCCAGTTTTGTCGTGTGCTCGGCCCACGATTGCTCGCCGACCTTCGCCGGCTTCGTGCCGCCTTCGATCAACGCAATCGCCTTCAATCCATACTGCAACGCGACATCGTTGTGTTCGCGGTTTCTTTTCTTCACTTCATCGGCGGCCGCGCGCGTCATTTGGACGAGCGTTTCGAGATCGTCCGGGTCCTTCGCCAGCAGTTCCTCTGCCAGCTTGAACGCGTCGCCGGGACGGTTGCCGGTTGCGTACGCCTCCAGCGCGACAGGCTTGAAAATCTCGCGCTCTTCGTCAGTCGTGAAGATTGTCTGCGCACGCTCAACGAGCGTGATCGCGACGGTCCCGTTTCGCACTTTGAGAATCTCGGCGGCGACGAGCTCCGCGGCTTTCCGCCGCGACGTGCTCTTCGGAAACCTCGCGATGAACTCTTCCGCGGCCGCGAGTTTCGTGCTCGGATTTGTGGCAAGAGTGATCGCCGACAACGCTTCCGCTTCGGTTAACTGCGTCGTCTGCGCATGGATAGCTTCACCGCTGACGGCCGCGATGAGGAGGGCTTTCGCAAGTAGCTTGAGGGTCGGGTGGGCCATGTTAGCCTTCCATCAATCTGATTTTTTCGAGACGACGGCGGTGACGTTCTTCGCCGGTGAACCTGGCTGCGACAAACGATCTCACGATGTCGAGCGCCAGTTCAACTCCGACGACGCGGGCGCCGAGACAGAGGACGTTGCAGTCGTCGTGCTCTCGAGACTGGTGCGCCGAATAAGTATCGCCGCAAAGCACGGCGCGGATGCCGCGAAGTTTGCTCGCCGCGACGGCGGCCCCGACGCCACTGCCGCAAATCAGGATGCCGATCTCGGCGTCGCCGTTTTGGACCGCTGCTCCGATCTGCTTCGCGTAGTCGGGATAGTCGTCGGGAATCGAGCCGTCGTGCGTGCCGAAGTCTGCAACCTCGTGTCCGGCGTCGCGCAGTTCCGCAATCACGCGCTCGTTGAGCGGGTAACCTGCGTGATCTGCACCGACAGCAATTCGCATCGTCAAACACTCACAACAACGCCCGCGCATGCTTCAGCACGTTATCGACGTTGAATCCCAACTCGCGCAACGCTACCTCGCCCGGCGCCGAAGCGCCAAAGCGATTCAAACAAATGACGTCGCCGGCATCGCCGACGTAGCGATCCCAACCCTCGCGCACGCCGGCTTCGATCGCAAGTCGCTTCGTGATCGACGGCGGCAGGACTTCGTCGCGATACTCATCCGACTGTTCCTCGAACAGTTCCCAGCACGGCATCGACACGACGCGCGTCGCGACACCGTCAGCTTGCAGCTTCTCGCGCGCTTCGAGCGCGAGGGAAACTTCGGAGCCGGTCGCGATGAGGATCAGTTGCGGAGTCGTCGCTGCACCGTCGGCGGTTTCGCCTTCAGCGAGAACGTACGCGCCGCGACGCAGTCCATCGGCCACTGCAAATTTCTTGCGATCGATGACGGGGACTTTCTGACGCGTGAGCGCCAGCGCCGTCGGCGCTTTGCGCCGCAGGATCGCGATGCGCCACGCTTCGCTCACTTCAGGCGAGTCCGCCGGACGAATCACGAACAGGTGCGGGATCGCGCGAAGCGCCGCAAGATGTTCGACGGGCTGGTGCGTTGGACCGTCTTCGCCGAGCCCGATCGAATCGTGAGTGAAAACGTAAATGACCTGCACTTCCGACAACGCCGCCAAACGGATCGCCGGCCGCATGTAGTCGGAAAACGTCAGGAACGTGCCGCCAAACGGAATCAGGCCGCCGTTCAGCGATATGCCCGTCAGCGTCGAACCCATCGCGTGTTCGCGCACGCCGAAATGAAGGATGCGTCCGTCGTACGCGCCGGCGGCGAAACTGTGGCTGCTCTTGATGTCGGTGTTGTTCGACACGCCGAGGTCCGCCGAGCCGCCGATGAGCATCGGCATCGCGGACGCAAGCGCGTTGATGACTTCGCCGCTGGCAACGCGCGTCGCGATCGACTTCCCGTCTTCAAACTTCGGCAGGTGCTCTTCCCATCCTTCGGGCAGTTCGCCGCTCAACGTTTGTTGCAGCATTTTTCCGTCTTCGGGATGCGCCTCTCCGTATCGCTTCACCAGGTCGCGCCATTCGTCTTCCGACTGTTGCCCGCGTTCGACGGCTTCGCGGAAGTGGGCCAGCGCTTCGTCGGGAATGTAAAACTGCTTGTCTTCGGGCCAGCCGAGGTGTCGCTTCGTTTCGCGGACAGCTTCTTCGCCGGGCGGATCGCTGTGCGCTTTGCGCGTGCCTTGCGTCGGCATACCGAAACCGATGATGGTCTTGACCGAGATCAGACTGGGCCTGTCGGTCACTGTTTGCGCCTCGCGGATCGCGGCCTCGATGTCATCGAGGTTGTTGCCGTCGAGGACTGTCAGCGTGTGCCAGCCGTATGCTTCGAAACGCTTCGGCACGTCTTCGCTGAACGCGAGACTCGTGAAGCCTTCGATCGTAACGTTGTTGTCGTCGTAGAGATAGATCAGTTTGCCGAGCTTGAGATGTCCGGCGAGCGACGCCGCTTCCGCAGCGACGCCTTCCATGAGATCGCCGTCGGAGACAATCGCGTAGACGTAGTGATCGACAATCGGAAACTCTGCTTTGTTGAATCGTGCGCCGAGATGCGCCGCGCCCATCGCCATGCCGACGCCGTTTGCGAAACCCTGGCCCAATGGGCCAGTCGTGATCTCGACTCCCGGCGCGAGCCCGTATTCAGGATGGCCCGGCGTTTTCGACCCCCACTGCCGAAAGTTCTTCAACTCGTCGAGCGAGAGGTCGTAGCCCGTCAGGTGAAGCAGCGAGTAGAGCAGCATCGACCCATGACCGGCTGACAACAGGAACCGATCGCGGTTTTCCCACTTCGGATTTTGCGGGTTGTGCCGAAGAAAACGCGTCCAAAGCACGTAGGCCATCGGAGCGGCGCCGAGCGGCAGGCCCGGATGGCCCGAGTTTGCCTTCTGGACGGCGTCGAGCGACAGCGTGCGAATGGTGTTGATGCAAAGTTGATCGAGCTCAGGGTTGGTGTTTGAGTTTTGTCTCTGCACAGGCGCGCTCATGTTTATTTTCCGTTTGTCATTTTCCGTTTGTCATTTTTCATTTAAACGACAAATGAAAAACGAACAATGGAAAATGGAAAATGGACCTCTCTTTAACTAAACAGCCGTTCATACAACTGTTCCTGTCGAGCTAGTCCTTCACGATACCGGGCGTGCCGGGCCATATTCGGCCGAAAAAGGTCCGGTTGGGAAAGCTCTGCCGTCGAAACTGAAACGTCTTCGATGCCGGCTATTGTGCCCACCGCTTCCAGCGCAAGCAAGGCAGCGCCGCGGATCGACGCTTCGGCCGCGGTTCCGAGCGCGACCGGACGGCCGAGCACGTCCGCCATTATCTGAATCCACGCGGGCGAGGAACGCAGCGCGTTGCCGGTTGCGACGATGCGCGCGTCGGGCGCGATGGGTTCGAGCGCACGAGCGATCGCTGCGAATCGATAAGCAACAGCTTCAAGTGACGCGCGCACGATCTCGATCGGTTGTGTCTCTTGTCGCAGGCCGAAAATCACGCCGCGAGCATCAGGCGACCAGCCGGTGCTTCGTTCGCCGGACCAGAACGGCAGGATCGTCAATCCGTGATCATCCGGCTCAAGCTCGGCCAAGTTCGCATCCAGATCCGTGGTTTCGAGGTTCAACGACTCGCGCAACCAAACAGCCAGTCCGCCGCCGTCCGACAGCGCGCCGCCAACGGCCACGTGCGTCCGGCTCGCACGATAACTCCACAGCGCAGGTGAGAGTTTTTCAGGAGGCTCACCGGCAAACACGACGCGCATCGCGCCCGACGTTCCGACCATCAGCGCGACGTCGCGCTTCGTGCTGCAACCCGCGCCGATGTTGTTCGTTGCTCCGTCGCCAACGACAACAGCGAGACGCGCGTGGGCCAACGCGGGCCAGCGGCGCGCGAACGAATCGATCAAACGCGGACGATTTCTGTCTTCGATTTGCGGTAATGTGTCCGGCGAAACATCAAGCGCCTGGATAAAATCCCAATCCCAATCGCACGCGCGTTGATTGAACAGGCCCGTCGCCGAGGCCAGCGACACACCCGCCGCCGTTTCTCCAAACAGTCGCAGACAAAGATACTCGCCGAAGCCCAACCACTTCTTCGTCGCCGCGAACCGTTCGGGCCACTCGCTGCGCAACCATTTCAACTTCGCAGGCCAGTAACTCGCGTGGAAACGACAACCGGTGCGCGCATGAATCTCAGTTTCGTCGAACGACGCGCGCAGTGTCTTCGCGACTTCAGCGGCGCGCGTGTCGGCCCAACTCAGCAGCGGTGTCGTCGGAGCGCCATCTGCGTCTACGCCGACGAGACTGTGCCAAAAAGTCGAAATGGCGATGAATTGGATAGGCGCGGAACCTGCGCATACCTCGTCGATCGTTGCTACAACTTCATCAACCAGCGCATCAGGATCAAACTCGCCGATATTTGAAAACGCACCATCATGTGAACGCCTCGTCTTCGTCGAACGCACCTCCGCGCCGCGATCGTCGAACAGAGCCGCACGCACGCCTGACGTTCCGACGTCGATGCTCAGCATGAAAAAAGAATCGCACAAGCGTTGCAACCCGCGCAATGTATGCTTTAATTCGGCGTGGTGACGCAGTTTGAAACTCTCTCTGCGCCGTCTGCGGCGCAAAGTTCAGACTGGGCATCTATGAAGTCGCCTTGCGAGTGAGTCCCCTGCGTTTGCTGATCCTTGCGGCCGCCGTACACGTGGCGGCGACAATCACCGTTTTCACGATCGGTTACTTCCAACTGCTGCCGGGCTTCTTCGATACGAACGGCATCGGAACCACGTTCGCCATCGACGGCGCAACGTATCAACGCCTCGCCAGCCAGATGGCGACGCAGTGGCAAAACTATGGCTTCGGCGCATGGCTCGACATGAAAGCGCCGCTGCACTGCCGGCTCTACTCGATCACGTTCGCGACCATCGGCCGGCTGGTGGGCCACAACGTCCTCGGCACCGAGCCGCTGAACCTTTTTTACTTCCTCGGGACGCTTACGATCGTGTTTCTGTTGGGCCGCGAGATCTTCAACGAGCGCGCCGGCCTGCTCGCGGCGGCAATCGTCGCGGTCTGGCCGTCGTTCCTGGCCCATTCAACACAACTCATTCGCGATCCGCTGGCGATCCTGTGTTTCCTGGCGCTGCTGTTCGTGCTGACGCTGTTGTTGAGTCGTGAATTTGAATGGCGACGGGCGCTGGCGCTCGGAATCGCGGGCGCCGTGGTCGTCACGGTTTTCTGGCTCGCGCGTGGAAACATGTGGAACGCCGTGC
>DASURS010000224.1:0-7827 GCA_036279935.1 Pyrinomonadaceae bacterium | reverse complement strand
TTTTCGTCTAACCAAACGGTTAGTGCTCTCCCGATTTGCGCTTGCCTGTCTATTAGTCTGCTTCTGCTTTCCTACTCAGCCCGCGATTGCGCAGCAAACCGGCGATGAGGACGACGTGGTCCGCGTCAACACCGATCTGCTGCTCTTTCCCGTTCGCATCCGTGACAAGAAAGGGCAGGCCGTAGCCGGTCTGACCGAACAGGACCTGACGCTCAAGGACGACGACAAGGTCACCACTGGCGTGTACTTTGCTCCCGGCGCCGACCGCGTAGCCATGCTCTTCGCGCTCGATCAATCCGGAAGCCTGCAAGAGATCATTTCCCAACAACGAGACGCCGCGCTCGCACTGTTTTCCCGTTTCAGCGACCGGTCGAGCGTCGGCGTGCTACGGTTCGCCGAAAAGGCGCTTTTAGTGCAACCCTTCACGAAAGACCCGGAAGCCGCCCGCTCCGCGTTTCAGTTCAGGGCCCGGCCGAACCAGCGAACAGCGCTATTCGACGCCGCCGCGCACTCGCTCAACGCCTTCGACGATCTCCCGCCCGTTCGCGCCGAACGCCGCATCGTCGTGCTCATCAGCGACGGCCTCGACAATCAAAGCGCCATCTCCCCGGACAGCGTCATCAACGTCGCGCTCGAAAAGCGGGTCTCGTTTTACGTCATTCACCTGCCGCTGTTCGCGCCATACGACGGACGACTCGCAGTACGTCCGGCCGCAAAAGGCTTTCGCGACCTCGCCGAAAAGACGGGCGGCAAGTACTTTCTCGTTGGCGACAGCAAATCCGCGCTCACGCCGAAACCGCCTGATTTGACGCCGATTTTTCAGGCAATCGAAGAGGATTTGAAAAGTCAGTATCTTCTGGGGTTCTATATAGCGGAGTCAGCGCGGGACAATCGACGACACACTTTTACTGTGACCCTTAAACCTGAGGGGCTCAAGTACTCCGTCGGCCGCTTCGGCTTTTCACGCACGCAAAAATTCATGATCAATTCGCAGCCATCCAAATGAAAGCAATCAAACGGGCCCTAATCAGTGTTTCCGACAAGACAGGAATTATCGACTTCGCTCGCACACTCAAACAATTCGACGTCGAGATCATCAGCACCGGCGGCACGGCGAAATCACTGCGCGGTGCCGGTATCGACGTCCGCGACATCTCCGACGTAACCGGCTTTCCCGAAATGATGGACGGGCGAGTTAAAACTCTGCACCCGCGCGTTCACGGCGGGCTGCTCGCGTTGCGCGACAATGAACAGCACGTCGCGGCGATGGAGCAGAACGGGATCGAACCGATCGATATGGTCGTAGTGAATCTCTACCCGTTCGCGGCGACGATCGCTCGAGAAGGCGTCACACGTGAGGAAGCGATCGAACAGATCGACATCGGTGGACCAGCGATGATTCGCTCGGCGGCGAAAAACGCGCGCGACGTCGCCGTGGTCGTGTCACCATCTCAATACGAGAGCCTCATCGCCGAGCTAAACGAAAACAACGGCTCTTTATCAAGTGCTACGCGCGAGCGTCTTGCGCAGGCAGCATTTCAGCAGACGGCACAATACGACGCGATCGTGAGCTCCTATCTCGGCGCTAAAGGTTTCTTTCTGTTCCTGGCCGAACCGACGAATCTAAGATACGGCGAGAACCCTCATCAACAAGCCGCTCTTTATCTGACAGGAGATCGCGACGGCGTCGCCAACGCCGAACTTCTGTCAGGCAAGGAGATGTCGTTCAACAACTACGTCGATGCGGACGCGGCATGGCAACTCGTGTGCGATTTCGACGCGACGACCTGCGCCATCATCAAACACACCAATCCCGCCGGCGTCGGACAAGGCGAGACGGTCGCCGTCGCTTATCAAAAAGCACTGGCGACAGATCCCGTTTCCGCGTTCGGCGGCATCGTCGCCGTCAACCGCCCGATCGACGCGGACGCCGCGCGCGAGATCACAAAGATCTTCACGGAAGTCGTGATCGCGCCCGGTTACGACACGGAGGCACTCGAAATACTCCAGGCCAAGAAAAACCTGCGCGTGCTGCGCATGAGCTCCGTCGAGCGCGCACAAGGATTCGAGTACAAGCAGATCAGCGGCGGCATGCTGCTCCAATCGATAGACACGCACCAGCTTCAGTCATCGGATCTAAAAGTCGTCACTACGCGACAGCCTTCCGAAGAAGAGATCCGCTCTCTGCTCTTCGCCTGGACCGTCTGCAAGCACACGAAATCAAACGCCATCGTCTACGCGCGCGACGGTCAAACGGTGGGCGTCGGCGCCGGCCAGATGTCGCGCGTAGACTCGGTCAGAATCGGCGCGATGCGCGCGCAGCTGCCCGTCGCCGGATCTGTACTCGCCTCCGACGCTTTCTTCCCCTTTCGCGACGGCATCGACGAAGCCGCGCGCAACGGCATCACGGCCGTGATCCAACCAGGCGGTTCAGTCCGCGACGACGAAGTGATCGCCGCCGCAAACGAGCATGGTCTGGCGATGGTCTTTACAGGTGTGAGGCATTTCAAACACTGATATTATGAGCACCAACATGGCTGACAACGAAAACTCGATCCGTTGCCGCTTCTGCGGTCAGCGAAACCAGGTGCGCAACGAAGGCGGCGATGCACGCTGCGGACGTTGCCGCTTGCCATTGTCCGAGGACCCGCACAAGAAGTTCGCGCGGTTGCACAAGGACCAGTACATCCATCCCGCCGATCGCCGCGCGCTCGCGGCGCTGAAAGCGATCCCCGGGATCGACTCCGCGCTCAAGAAGCTGCTGGCGGTCACCGGCGAGTCGGCGATTCGCGTCATCTTCACGGCCAGCGCCGTCAAAGTCACGCCAACGCAGTGTCCCGATCTTTACGCCAAACTTCAGATCGCCTGCACGACTCTGGGCGTCGAGATGCCGGAACTGTTCGTCCAGCAAAACCCGATCGTCAACGCGTTCACGGGCGGCGTCGAACGACCGATCATCGTCCTGTATTCCCAACTGATCGAGCGTTTGACGGACGAGGAAGTGCTGGCCGTAGTCGCGCATGAAGTGGGCCACATTCACGCCGAGCACGTGCTCTACCTGACTGCCGCGCGTCTGCTGGAATTTCTGGCGAAGACAGCCGTGCTCGCATCGCCGCTGGCTGTTATCGTCAAGGAAATGCTGACGATGAGCATGCGCGCTGCGCTACTTGCCTGGGCCCGCCGCGCCGAACTCTCGTGCGACCGCGCCGCGTTGCTCGTGACGCAGGACGCGAACATCCTTGGCCGTACGATGATGAAGTTGAGCGGCGGCACGTTCGCTTCGCGAGTCGATTACGACCAGTTTCTGGCCCAGGCGCGCGACTTCCAGAAGAACTACGACGAGAAAGCCCTCGATCGTTTCTGGGCCGACGTGATCACGTCCGGCATGAGCCATCCGTTCCCAGTCTGGCGCGTGGCCGAGATTCTGCAATGGGTCGAAAGTGGTGAATACAAGGCGCTCATCTCAGCGCCGGAAAGCGCGGCAGCCTGAGTCACGAAAAGGCAAAAAGCAAGACGCAAAGAGGCACAAAACCACAAGATGCTGGAAAACAAAAAAGGAATAGTCTTCGGAGTCGCCAACAAACGTTCGATTGCCTGGGCCACCGCGCAGGCGCTTCATGACGCAGGCGCTCAGCTAGCCTTCACTTACCAGGGAGATCGTCTCAAGGAAAACGTCGAGAGTCTGACGAACGAAGCAATGCCCGGTTCGCTCCTGCTTCCCTGCGACGTCACCAACCAGGCGGAAGTCGACACTGCCTTTCGCCGCGTGGGCGAAGAGTTTGGCCGTCTCGACTTCCTCATCCACAGCATCGCCTTCGCACCGCGTGAAGCGCTCGGCGGCTTGTATGTCGACACGACCCGCGAAGACTTTTTGACGGCGCTCGAGATTAGCACGTACTCCTTGCCGCAACTCGCGCGCGCCGCCATGCCGTTGATGACCGAAGGCGGCAGCGTCATTTCCATGTCTTACTACGGCGCCGAGAAAGTCGTCGCACGTTACAACGTAATGGGCGTCGCGAAAGCCGCGCTCGAAGCGAGCACTCGTTACCTCGCAAGGGATCTCGGCCCGCGAAACATCCGCGTCAACGCGATCAGCGCTGGTCCAATCCAAACACTCTCGGCCCGCGGAGTTTCCGATTTCAGCATGATGCTGAAACACCACGCGGACCGCGCGCCGCTGGGACGCAACGTCGAACCGCGCGAAGTCGGCAACACCGCCGTCTTCCTTTGCAGCTCGATGTCTTCCGGCATCACCGGCGAAGTCATTTACGTCGACTGCGGCTACAACATCATGGGAATCTGAGATGGCGAAAAAGACAGGCGACGACGAGACCGACAACCGCCAGAATCCTCAACTTCGCAAAACAACTCAGGACGAACAGCTCCTGGAGAGCCCGCGGGCGGACGAGTTCACGCACACAGATCCGTGGCGCGTCTTCAGAATCATGGGCGAGTTCGTGGAAGGTTTCGACGAGCTGGCGAGTCTCAATCGCGGCATTTCGTTTTTCGGCTCCGCGCGATCCAGGCCCGAAGATCCCGATTACAAAGCGGCACAGGAAACAGCGGCACTGCTGGCGGCGGAAGGCTTTGCAGTTATCACCGGCGGCGGACCAGGCATCATGGAAGCCGCCAACAAGGGCGCGTTCGAAGCCGGCGGGCTCTCGATTGGCTGCAACATCGAGTTACCGTTCGAGCAACGGCCTAATCAGTATCAAACTCGTAGTCTCACGTTCAAATACTTCTTCGTCCGCAAGATGATGTTCGTGAAATATAGTCTCGGATTCATCATCTTTCCCGGTGGGTTCGGTACACTCGACGAGCTGTTCGAAGCATTGACGCTGATCCAAACGAGGAAGATTCGCAACTTCCCAATCGTGCTCTTCGGTTCGAAGTACTGGACCGGGATGTTGAATTGGCTACACGACGTCGTGATAACCGAGCGAAAGATCAGCGAGGACGATTTCAAGTTGTTTCACGTCACGGATTCGCCGTCGGAAGTCGTCGAGATAGTGCTCCGCAGCCAGAGCTCGCTGACGGAGCTCAGGCACAACGGACTTGGCGATGCGATGGACACGTTTAAGACTTTAGACTCGCAGTGAGCCAGTCGAGGTAAGGCGCCGAACCGGCGACGATGGGCAACGCGATGATCTCGGGTGTGTCGTAGCTGTGAAGAGCGCGCACTTCTCTTTCCAGATCCTCAAACTTCGATAGCGCAGTCTTCGCGAGCAGTAGAATCTCAGGCTGGCGCTCGATCTTTCCCTGCCAGCGATAGACCGACTCCATTTCGGGAAGTATCTGAACGCAAGCGGCGAGGTGAGCGCCGATCAGCAGGTCGGCAAGCCGGGCCGCTTCTTCGCCGTTGGCGGCCGTCATTAAAACTACGATGGCCTCATCATCGGCAGACATGAGCTACTCCTCGTCTTCTTCTGCTAAATCTTCATCTTCGATGCTGCTGCCGGTAAGAGGCGTAGTGTCGCCGCCGAAGAAAGCGTTGTAAAGTTCGACCGCGCGATCGTAGTCACGTTCGTCGACGAAGATCTCCGCGCCTTCCGCCGTGGCGGAGAGCAGCGGCGAGAACGCGTCGGCGCCGCCGGCTTTGACGACCGATCGAATCCCGTTCTTGCTGAAAATGTCGTTCACCATTTCGGCTTCGGCCGGCGAACCGAGATTGTGAAGCGGCACCCAGCGCGCTTCGCTACTGTCGTGAAGAGTGTTGTCGGGCGTCAGTTGTTCGACAAGCGTTGTATTGTCGTCCGGACACTCGGTAATACCGGGTTCGTACTCGGCCTCGCAAACAGGGCAGAACATGATTCACCTCACCTCGAAAGGGATCTCATCAAAATGCGTCATGCGCTTGAACGCGCGGAAACGATCGTTGATCTCGGCATGTGTCAGCCGCCGCACGCGTTCAGTGCCAAATTCCTCGACGTTGAATGACGCCATCACGGAACCGAAGATCATCGCGCGTCTCATCGAGTCTTCGTTCAGCTTTTCCTGGCTCGCCAGGTAACCCATGAAACCACCCGCAAACGTGTCGCCGGCGCCGGTCGGATCGAATACCGATTCGAGCGGATAAGCGGGAATCGCAAAATAACTGTCCTGCGTGAAGAGGGCGGCGCCATACTCGCCACGCTTGATGATCAGCGCTTTCGGTCCCCAGTGCAGAATCTCGCGCGCGGCCTTGATCAGGTTCGGAATGCCGGTCAACTGGCGCGCCTCGGCATCGTTGATGATCACGACGTCGACAACTTCGATCGTACGAACCAGCGAATCGCGTGTGTTGTCGATCCAGAGATTCATCGTGTCGAGCGCGACCAGTTCGGCGCCCGGCATCTGCTCGCGAACCCCACGCTGAAGGTCCGGTTGGATGTTGCCGAGAAACAACAACCGCGAGCGCTTCGACTCTTCTGAAATCTTCGGCTGAAACTCGGCGAAGACGTTTAAGTCCGTGAAGAGCGTGTGCGCGACGTTGAGATCGTAATCGTAACGACCTCCCCAGCGAAACGTCTTGCCGTCTTCGATACGCTCGAGGTCGCGAGTACCGATTTTGCGAGTATCAAAGACCTCCTGATCGGCGAAGTCGCCGCCGACGACGCCGACGATGCTCACGTTCGTGAAAAAACTGGCCGAGATCGAGAAGTGCGAGGCTGAACCGCCAAGCATCTTGTCGCATTTACCGAAGGGCGTTTCTACAGCGTCATAGGCGACAGAGCCAACAACTAAAAGGGACATGTTTTATCTAATCGACTTTGGTTTTTGGTCTTAGGTTTTAGAGCTTAGTACTTTGTTCTTTGTGCTTTGTTCGCTGGTTTATCTTTACTGCTTTGCCGGCGCAGGCGCGTCGAGCGCGCGCAACTCCTCCTGCGCCTGTTTTGCGTAAGGACTGTTTGGATACTCCGCGACGAGCTTCTTCAGGTAATCGCGGCCCATCTCGCGAAACTGCTCGGGCGTCAGCGTGCGCTTCTCACCGCCTTCGAAACTCACGTACAGATTCGGGTTCTGCTTACCTTTGCTCTGCGACAGCCAGACACTGCTCTGGCCCGCCATCAGCAGCACCTCGTCGATCTTCGCGAAGTTTGGATTGCCGGCGAGGATCTCCTCGCAACGCTTCAACGCGGCGACATAAGCTTTCTTCAATTTGAAGTAGTTCTTCGCGACGTCGAGGTTGTGTTGCGAGTCGCGTTCGAGATCCGGATCGCGGAGCGTTGAAGGATCGGGCGCAGTGCGCATCCCCTGGGCCTGAACGGCAGGCGCCGCAAACGCAAAGACCAGGAACAGGAAAAGGACCATTAATTTCATAGCCTACCTCATGGAAACTCGGATTTAGCGATACTTTTGGATGATCGCTTCCAGTTTCTTTGTTGTCGCTTCCGGCCAAAGATTTGGCGCCGTGAAGATCGCATGCTTCAGGGCCGAGCCGCACTTGCAGTCGCGCTCGCCGGTTTTCAATCGCTTCAATGTCTCGCGCAGGATGATCTGCGCGTTGCGGACGTTCTTGTTCAAGTACTCGACGACGGTTTCGACGCTCACCGCATCGTGGCCCGGATGCCAGCAATCGTAGTCGGTCACCAGCGCGAGTGTGGCGTAACAAATCTCCGCCTCGCGCGCGAGTTTCGCTTCCTGGAGGTTCGTCATCCCGATGATGTCCATGCCCCACGAGCGATAGACGTTCGACTCGGCGACCGTCGAAAACGCCGGACCTTCCATGCACAGGTAGGTCCCGCCGCGCTTCGCGTTCACCCCGGCGGCGAGGCAGGCCTCGTGGACCGTTCGGGCAAGCTGCGGGCACACCGGATCGGCGAAGCTGATGTGTGCGACCAGCCCGTT
>DASURS010000223.1:0-10086 GCA_036279935.1 Pyrinomonadaceae bacterium | reverse complement strand
ACTTCGAACGCGCGCACGGCATATTGATCGTACGCGGTAACGAAGATCACGTAAGGCGTCGCGTTTGGTCCGAACGACTCGAGCACCTCAAAGCCGCCGAGCTCCGGCATCTGAATATCGAGAAGGACGATGTCGGGCGTCGAAGCTTTGATGGCTTCGATTGCCTCACGTCCGTTCGCGCATTCGCCTACGACCTCGACTTCCGAATCACTCGCCAGCATCTCGCGAATCATCTCGCGCGCCAGTGGTTCGTCGTCGACGACCAACGCCCGAATACGTACTGCGTCCGTCATCCTGTCCCCCAACTGATCTTGCGAATAACAGTGCCCGCGCGACGGTGAGATTCACGCTAGCAGGTAAACACCACAGTTGAATCAGTTATGGCGCAAATCAAGCGACAAAATGGATTCAGCGGTTGTTACGTTGAAGACGGGAACAAGGTTCAGTTGATGGAGTGATTTCAACGAGCGAACGAGAAAAAGCGAGAAAATGCGAGGAAATGCGAGGACATGGAAGCTGCGTGGAGCCTCGCCGGTTCAGTTTTCCATTTATCATTTTCCGTTTTTCATTTGTCATTTCTGACCCTTCGGGCGCACGTCAGGTCGCGCGGCAGGTGGTTCGTAAAATGAGAAATGAAAAACGGAAAATGATAAATGGAAAACCGAACCGGCGAGGCTGCGTGCAAAGTTCATGAACGCTGGCGCGGGATCTCGATCGTGACAGTCAAACCTCCTGACGGGCGATTTAGCATTTCAAACCTCGCGGCTGTACCGTAAAGCCCCACCAGCCGTGCTTGCGTGTTGGCGAGACCGACACCTTTCCCCCGCCGCGCCTCGAATGCGCGATCCGCGTGCAAACCCGGTCCATTGTCTTTCACTTCGATACGCAGCGCGCCATTTCTCGGCGCCGCCGTGATCTCGACGTGTCCCGAGTGACTGCGCCCGACTGCGTGTCGCATCGCGTTCTCGACAATGGGCTGGAGGATCAAGTTCGGAACGCGGACGTCGAGGACGGAAGGATCGACATGGATCTCGGTCGTGAGACGATCCTGAAAGCGGATGCGCTCGATTTCCAGATAACCGTTCAGAAATTCGATCTCCTGTTGCAAGGTTACTTCCATCGAACCGGAGCTTTCGAGAGTGAGACGCAGGAAGTCGCCGAGGCGCGTGATCATCTTCCGCGCGCCCTCCGTGTCTTTGCTCAACAACGCGGAGATCGAGTGGAGCGTGTTGAATAGAAAATGCGGCTGTACCTGCATTTTCAACGCTTCCAACTGCGATTGAACGAGTTGGGTGCGCAGTTGCGACGCTTTCAGCTCGCCTTTGCGATAGCTGTTGTAATAGTTGAAAGCATGGCTCATCAGAAAGATGAACCAGTACAGAAGGATCCAGCGGTCAAGGTTCGGATAGACGTAGCCGAATACTCGCATCGGCGTGATGGAGCCCGCGCGTCCGGCGAGGAGCATGTAGACGATGAAGTGCAGCGCGATCATCGTGCTCACGAGTGCGAGACTGAAAAGGAAGTGGAGGACAACTTTCCGCACCCATTTGTTGCGATCGATCTGAAAGCGGCGAGCGAGCCAGAGGACGAGCGGCGTGACGAGCGCCCACAGGTAACAGGCCGAGCCCTGAACGAGGAACGCGCGCGCGTAGGGAATAGGCTGGCGTTCCGAGTAGTACATCATAAAGACCTGGGTGCTGAAGAAGAGGGCGGCTATCGTCCACATGCCCCAGATGATTCCGAGACGGACGAGACGTCGCACCCACACGCGTTGGCGCGGCGTCTCGTAGGCATGCTCGGGATTTTCGGACGCGACAGCGGCTTCGCGCGGGAGCGCTCCGTTACCGTTAAAGATCGACGGCTTGCCGTCAGAGATTGCGGTCGTCGAGTTCATACAACTTCGCCTGACTGGATTGACGTGGGCACGGGAGGTAAAAGCAATCCCGAGCGTATAACGTCTTGTTAACACCGGCGAAGAAGGTTTTGTGACCAACGGGACTGGGCGGCGTGCCAAAGGGCCTGCGTCTGGGCGGGAGTGTCTATGGTTCCGTTTAGGGTTGCGTGGCGACTTGAGCGATCGTCGTGAGGGGTTCTTCGAGCTGTTCCGTGGCGCTGAGCCGCGTGACGGATTCGATCTCCTCGCGACAGACATCGACCACGTGTTCGGTGTTTTTGATGCTCAGGCCGAGGTCGTGTCCGTCGTCGACGAGCAACCATTTCTTATCCGCGCCGCGAATGAGGTGTCCCAGTTCGTGCAGCAACACCGCAAGGCGTGTCTGGCGAGTGTTGGGTTGATAGTCGGCGATCGGCGGAACGTGTACGCCGCTCACCGAGTTACCACGATAAAACGATCCCGCCATGTTGAGCTCAGCCTTGTCGAACATCCGATACGAGAAGCCGGTCACGGCGTTGCGAAACATCGTCGTCTGTCCACTCATTCGGACGGCGATATGTTTTTCAAGATAAGCCGGACGCAGATTGCGAACCAATTCGTTCAACGCCTCGATCGCTGACGGCCCGCCATAGAAGCGACTGCACGCGTTGTCATCACGCAGGATCGTGAACGCATCGAGATACGCCTTGTCGAGATCGTTCAGCTTCCGAAGATCCTTCGACGCGACGATCAGCGCGAGTCTCGGCGTCAGAGCGATGTTGATTGAAGGGTTGCCGGCATAGACGATCCGCGCGGCTAACACGACGACGACAAGCAGGGCCGTTCTCTTCACGATTGCACCTCGTTCTAGTTCGTGTGTTTCGTGCGAGCAACGTTGCGTGAATGTACGTCGTGTCTATCGAGCGCGGCGGAAGTTTGTGATGGACCGGAGAGAAAAGGTGGCGAGGCGGCCCGATCGGAATACTAAAAAACTACTGGTCCAATCCGGCGGCCGCGGAGTCGTGCATGAGTGATGACGAAGGAGTTTGACCCGTCCACAACTCGAACTGAATTTTCGCTTGCGCAACCAACATTTCGAGTCCGCGAATTGTCTTGCAACCTGCCTTGCCGGCTTCTTTCAACAAGAGAGTCTCACTCGGGTTGTAGACGAGATCGTAGACGCAACGAGCGCCCGAGAGCTGTTCCGCAGTCGCCGGCGTGCGATCGATCAACTGGCCGGAACCGACAGGCGTCGCATTGATGACGAGATCGTAGTCGCTGAAGAGAGCGTCCTGAAGAGGCGCGTACGGAACGTTGAACTCTTGTCCGAGATCGCGAGCCTTTGCACTGCGGGCGAATAGTTCGACGTTCGCTTGTTGACGAAGCAGCGACCAGACGGCCGCGCGCGCCGCGCCACCGTTTCCGATCACGGCGACACGCGATCGAGCGAGCGAACCCATCAACGCGATCAGCGGCGCGATAAATCCCGCGGCATCGGTGTTGAAGCCGCGCAGCGTGTCGCCGTCCACGACGACGGTGTTGACAGCGCCCATCTCCTGCGCGTCGGGCGCGATCCAATCGAGACACTCGATCACATTCGACTTGTGCGGCGCGGTGATGCTCAACCCGCGGAAGTTCAGATCGATCTCCATCGTCCGCGGATGGACCATGCGCTTGAAGAACGCCTTCACGTCGCGCACTTCAAACGGAAGATAGACGCCATTGATTCCCGCTGCGTCAAACGCTGCATTGTGCATGTGCGGTGAGACGGAGTGCATCACCGGCTTCCCGACTAAACCGCACACCATCGTTTCGCGATCGATCCTGTGGACGTGATAAAGCGATCGGAGTTTCTGCGCGGTGATCTGTCCGGGCGCAGTCGCGCTTTCGTCTTCCAATGCGGCGTAAGTCAGAAACGCGCCGCGTGACGGGCCGAGTACGCGCGTCGCGATGCCCGCGTTGCCCATTGCGATCGCGATCAACTCGCGTCCTTCCGCGCGGGCGCGATCGAGCAGTTGAAAAACAGGAATGCAGTCGACGACGTCATGTGCCTGCACCGCGATCTTCACAATGTGCGCAGGCGTCGCTGCGAGTCGTTCGTAAATTTGCGCGAGGTTGTCAGGAACTCCAGAAAAATCGTGATGCGAGACAATGACGCGTGACCAGTCGACGTCGTTCGGCGCGAGATCCGATTCGAGGTCCCACCAATCGGCTCGCGGCGCCGTCTTCCAAAAGGCTGAGCGCGTCTGATGGTCCAAATCGCGATGGCCGCCCTGCTCGGCCGGCCGGAACGTCAGAATCACAGGACGCGACAAGGCATTCAACACGCGCTGCAAGTCTCCCACGGCCGCGAGACAGTCGAGACGAAGTTCGACAATGTCAGCCCACTGACATGCCCGAACAGATGCGCTTTCGAGCGCGTCGATGGTCTTCTCGCAAACCGAAACACAGACCCGCGTCATTGGCGGTCGGTATTCTGGGTGTTGAGGTGGCGGGTGGTGCCTTCGGTGACACTCGGTACTGGCGGCGGCATCAGTTGCTCTGTTGGCCGGGCCGGCGAAGGCGGCAGAGACGGCGTGTAACTCTTATCGCGTTCTCTCAGGCGGAGGAACTGCCCGACGCCGATACCCGTCAGCGAGAATGCGGGTAACAACATCCAGAACCACCAACCGGCGCCGATCGTCCGCGAGAGCGCGATGGCGATCACTAAAAACGCGAAGCCGAGAAAGATGTTCTTCAACGCGATGTCGAGCGTTAGCTGGCGGCGACGTCTTCTGCCGCGGTCGTCGACAAGGATCGGCTCTTCGATCGGGCGCGCGAGCTGTCCAGTCAACGCCTGCGGCACAAGACTGATGTTCGCGCCGCACGAGCGACAAAAACTCGCGCCTTCAGAATTCGGTGCTGCACATTTTGGACAAAACATAGCGTCTCGCCTCAACTGTGGGTAGTGACGCAGTTTAAAAGTTTCTCTGCGATCTCTGCGTTCTCTCTGTTCTCTGCGTTCGAATATGCTCTCCAAATACGGCTACGCAGAGACCGCAGAGACCGCGGAGTTCAAACTGAGGCACTACTCAACTGTGATTGCTCTTGTCAGCAGACGACGTACGTTGCCGCCGCGCTTCGTAGAGCAGAACGCCGGCCGCCACTGAAACGTTCAAGGAATCCAAACGGCCGAACATTGGAATACGGACCAGCGTGTCGCAATGTTCTCGCACCAGCCGGTGCAAGCCACTTCCTTCGTTGCCGAGAAAGATCGCCGCGGGAAGTTTCCAGTCCCACTCCGTGTACGACTGCCGGGCCTCGCCCGCAGCGCCGACGACCCAGATGTTACGTGCTTTCAACTGCTCTATCAATCGAACGAGATTCGTCACTCGCGCAACCGGAACGTACTCCAACGCGCCTGCCGCAACCTTCGCCACGATGCCAGTCAAACCAACCGCGCGCCGTTCGGCAATGAAAACGCCGTGCACGCCGGTACATTCAGCGGTGCGCAGGATCGAACCCATGTTGCGCGGATCCTCGATCGCGTCGAGGCCGAGGACCAGCGGCGGATCGTCGGTGCCGATCTTTGCTTCGAGCGTGTCGAGCAGATCGTCGGCGTCGGCGTATCGCGCGGCGGCTACGCGAGCCACCACTCCCTGGTGACGAACTTCGCCGAGCGTTCGGTCGAGATCCAACCGCGGCACACGATGAACGGGCACGCGCTTCTCACGCGCCACGTCGAGCAACTGCTTCAAACGATCGGGACGCGCGCTTTCGAGAATCGTGATCGTCTCGATCTGTCGCGTACCCGCGCGCAACGCTTCGAGCACCGCGTTCACGCCGTAAATCAGATTTGATGAATCAGGCATTGGCTCTCGATTGAAGATACAACTGCATTCGTGAGTAGCGCGTAAACTGTGTTTCGTTACTCTTAATCGTGGCCAGTCCGACGCTGAGCCTGCCGGGGCGCTCACGTCGCCAACCGCTCGACTGCGTCTCCTGTTGCGTTTGCCAAATGAGATCCAGCGCGGGACGAAGCCGATTGTACGAATCGTCAAGCTTAGCGCGCGTCGCGTGTTCGACGATCAGTTGTTGTAGTTTTGCGATGTTCTCATTTGCGATCAGGGTCATGCGTTCGCCGAGGCACGAGAAATCGAAACCGTTCGCACTGATACGCCACGTTTGTCCGCCGGCCGAGTGAAAATCGATTACCGCTTCATCAGTCGAAAACTCGCTCGCATTGACGATTTCATTCTCCGGCCGCCGTGTCTTTCGTTCCTGAATCTCCAGTCGTCTTACAAACAGACGGCCGGTGACGATCAGGAACACATCGTCCCAACGAAGCTCCGTCGTATCTCTCGTCCCTGACTGTTGCAGGACAGCGCATTGCTGGTCCACTCTCATCGCCTTGACGCGCTTAACGGCAGACAAATTCAACTCTTCGTCGCCGATGACGATCGTTTGCAGACCAAAGTCGCGCAACCGGTTGAACACCAGTTCGGCTTCATCGCGACTGGCCGTGAACGCGACTGGCAACGGTCGCTTCTCGGCGATGATGCGTTCGAGATTTTCGACGCTGAGTTTTAGTAGCGCGGCGACCTCGGTGATCGTTTCCTTCGCGAGCTCATCCTGCGGAGGTAAGAGGATGTTGCTGTAAGCCGGCTGATGTTTCTCCGGCGGGCGCAATACCGGACGCCGCAGTTGCGCGGACGTTTCAGTTACAGGCAAAGGAGCGCTACAGTAAAGACAATTCACTCGCGTTGGCGGGTTCGCTCTTAAACACTCGTCGCACCGGATCATTTGGTCAGGCGTAAACCCTTGTGGCTCTGACGGTTCTACTGGTCCAGTGAAGGGCAGACGAATGTTTTCGTTATCTTTAGGCAACAGCTCCTCCAAGTATTTTGATTATACGACGACGAGAAATACTCAGGCGAAGATAATGTTTTCAAACCCGACAAAGAGAAGTTTGATATCGATGTTGGTCCTGCTGCTCGCATGGCTCGGCGGCGGCTGCGCCGCGTTCCGTCCAGCCGACGCAAACGGACCGCGCTCCGATGTTCGACTGTATCCCGTCGGCCTGGCGGATACAGCGGCGCGACTCGAGGAAGCTTCGGTAGCGTGGTACCAGCTTTCACAACATCACGGTCTCACCACTAAGAGCGAAGCGAACCTGAATCCCTACACCGCGACGATCGCGAGTCTGCCGCCGAACCTCCCTGCGCCGATCACGCTTCCGAAAGTCGGCACCGAACCAGAGCAGACCGAAGAACAAACGCGCGAATCGTTACGCCGCTTCATCAACGAATGGCAACGGCTGATCGGCGCGCAGCCCTCGGAGTTGTCCCTCGTCGAACGAACCGACGATGCGTCAGGCGTCAAAGTCGCCCGTTACGAGCAACGGCCTTTTCGTTATCCCTTACGAGGAGATTTTGGCAACCTGACGATTCGTTTTCGAAACAACGGACAACTTGTCGATCTGTCGAGTAGTTGCTTGCCGAACGCGGATCGTCTTCAGGCGACCTTGAGCACGATCAATCCGCAAGTGACGGCAGAAGACGCCGCGAAGAACATCAAGTCGCAACCGTTACCCATCGCCGGTCAGCAGACTGTGACACTGCCCGGCAACGCTGTCGTCGAACCCCGGCAGCTAGTCGTTTATACCCTTCCGTCGCCCGGCCAGACGAGCGGTTTGGAGCTCCATTTGGCCTGGGAAATCAACGTCACAAATGGCCCCATCAAAACCGTCTATCTCGACGCCGTATCGAGTCAAATAATCGCGGCCACGTGATCGCAGATCATGGACCGGTGACTTGACCAACGAACGGCAAATCAGCATTCTAGGTTAAGACAATGGGTATTTTTCGGAGTCAGTTTATGAACAGTTATGATCCCACTAACAACGTTTCATGGCAGCTCGGACACCGCGGAAGAGTAGCGGTTTTTATCGACGGCAATAATCTTTTCCATGCCGCGCGCTTTCATAACATCGACATCGACTACAACAAGCTATTGCGCGTCTTGTTGGGCGACGGACGTCTGCTCAGGGCTTTCTTCTACACCGGTGTCGATATCGGCGCCGAACGCCAGCAGGGTTTTCTTCTGTGGATGCGGCGCAACGGCTTTCGGGTAATTCAAAAGGAGTTGAAGACGTTTTACGACGGCACACGCAAGGCGAACCTCGACGTCGAAATTGCCGTGGACATGCTGTCTCTCGCCGGCCGTTACGATACGGCGGTACTCGTTTCAGGAGATGAAGATTTCGTTTACGCTGTCAACGCAGTCGCGTACAAAGGATGTCGCGTTGAGATCGCGGGCTTTCGTTCGAACACGGCGCCGAAGCTGATCGACGTCGCCGACTATTTCATCGACCTCGGCGAGATCGCCGACAAGGTGCGCAAGGAGATCTCACACGGAACGCGGTATGATGAACGCGATCTGCACGAACCGCTGCCCGCGCAGTACATGCAGGAGCAGATGCAGATGCCGAAAACTGCGCCGGACACGTTCGAGGCCGCGATGCGCGTCGTGCTCGAAACGGACATCGACGAGGAAGCGGCGGAGTTTGAGGCAGCGACGGAGTTCATCAGGATTACCGACGAGCATTGATGGCTATGTGCGTACACGCGCTTAGCCGGCCGCAACTAATGAAACTATTCACTGTTCAGGAAGCAAATGCTTTGCTTCCCAGCGTACGTCTGATTCTCGCGAAGATTCAGCGGGCCCACCGAAAACTCTCTTCGTATCGCGACGACGCCAGAAAAGCCGCCGAAGCCGCCGAACAGGGCGGCGGTGGCGTTGTCGACGGCGTCGCTTACGCGCAAATCCTGCACGAACTCACCTCACAAATGAGCGATTTAGAAGCACTTGGCGTGCAGTTGAAGGACTACGAACGCGGGCTCGTCGACTTTCCGTCACTCAGAGACGGACGCGTCGTGTTGCTGTGCTGGCAGATGGGCGAAGGCGACGAACTGGAATGGTGGCACGACGTCGACGCCGGGTTCGCCGGACGCACACCGCTCGACTGACGAACGATTCTCGGCGATTAAGCAGAACCCACAACTTCAATCCCTGCTTTATTTTCTCATTGACCACTTAAAGTTGTTCCTGATAGGATGCGTCGCGTTTGCCAGAGGCCGATTCGCCTGACGACGCGGAAATGGAACCAACCGGCGATACTCAGACTCAAGCGCAGGAAAAGAGATCCACCCTGATTGAATTTCCGGGTGTTTCCCGCAGCACCGTTCCCGAATGGCGAAAAGAACTGAGCGAACGCGTTCGTGAAGTGCAGGAACGGCGCGCTCGCGAAGCCGCACGTGAAGCGGCGCGCGAAGCCGCTGAAAACGAACGTCGCAAGCTCGAAGCCGATGATAACCCTCCACAGCTCGAGCTTTTACCTCCCGCTGAAATGCCGGCAATCAACCCACTGGTCGCCGCCGCTCTGAAAAGAATAGAACGGGCGCACCAGACCCAGACTGCTCCCGCCGCCGAAACTCGCCGTCCACGCACGACCCTTGCGACGGCCATCGCCTACGCCCCAGCACGAGAAGATAACGACATGAACGATTCAGTTGGTCCTACGACGCAACTCACGTTCGAGCCGGAGATCGCCGTCGAAGAAGCGGCCGCTGCGCCCGCAGCGGTGGCGGAAAAGAGTCACCTGGTTGTCGTGCCGCCGAGTGAACCTGCACCCGTAATCGCTCCAGCGCCAATATTGCCGGCGCCCAAGCGTTTGATCAGGGACGACCCGAACGATCCCGCGCTCAACTACCTCGATTCAATCTCGCGGAACCTCCGCGTTGACGACGTCTTGCATCAATCCGCGTCCGTGTTTCGACGCGTCGTTTGCGCGCTGTTCGATCTGGTCTTTTGCGCGCTGTTGACGGCGCCGATTGGCGCGGCGATGTATCTGACGGGCAACAACCTGCTGGATCCGCGCGCTATCGCTGTGCTCGCCGGCAGTCTTGTCGTCGTTACGTTTATGTATCTGACGTTGATGACGGCGCTGACCGGCCGCACGTGGGCCATGCGCATGCTGTCGCTGAAAGTGATCGACACGAAGACGGGGCTGATACCGACGGGCGGACAGTCGATTGGGCGTTCGTTCGGTTACTTGTTCTCGCTGGCCACGGTGATCGGAATACTGTCGCCATTCTTCAGTCGCGAAGGCCGCACCGCTCACGATCGTCTTACACGCACAGCCGTCGTTCGTATTTGATTCAAGTAATTTTTTG
>DASURS010000222.1:0-12515 GCA_036279935.1 Pyrinomonadaceae bacterium | reverse complement strand
GACGCACCGGGGAGCTACTACGACAAGGGTAAACGAAGCGTCGGAACAATCACGCCGAAGTACAAACAATACAAGCACCATCGCTGGCAGTTGGACCGCACGCAAATCCGCCGTTATGGACTGAGCAGCATCCTGAGCCCCGACATAACGTGGTGGGAATCGATCAAGATCCCGAAACGGCGAGTCAGCTTCCTCAACGTCGGCGACAGAATGACGATCTCGCACCTGATCTGTGAGGACCTCGCGCGGCAGGATCCGATCGCCGAACTGGTGCGACAGGTTGGGCCAACGCTCGTCGTCTCGATCCTGATGGATGGGCCGCAACTGAAAAGCCGCTGGTCCGCAAGATACGCGACTGTCTTGTCCGACGACCCGGGAAGCTCGGTGATCACGTTGACTTCGCTCGGCATGGTGAAACGACACATCTCCGAGTATGGCGCGATGTCGCGCGTGGTCGCATTGTGGAATGAAAGCGGCGCGGGACATTCGCGAGAGATCGAGTTGGCGCAGGGCGCTGACGCGGTGCTGCTGACGTTGCGCATGGATGAGACCCCGGAGAAGACCGCCGACGGCCGAAAAGAAGCGGTCGCGACTTCGATCCTCAGACTGAACGACGTGATTCAGATCTATCCGAACCACAAACAATCCAAAAAGCACGACCGTACTTAACAGATCGCGGTCGCCAATCAACCAGACTCACGCCCGCGCCGAAAGCCGTGCTATTTTTTCGCCGACATGGCGAACTACAAAACGGGTCTATTGATTATCGGCGCCGGGCCTTTCGGCCTCGCGATTGCCGCACAAGCGTCACATCTCGGCATCGAACATCTGGTCGCGGGAAAACCGATGGAGTTCTGGCGGCAGCACATGCCGCAGGGAATGTATCTCCGCTCCGCCTGCGACTGGCACCTCGATCCAACCAATGAGCACACGATCGAGAGATTTCTGGAGTCGCGCGGGCAAACAACCGCCGACGTCGAACCGCTGTCACTCGACTTCTACCTCTCATACGCCGAATGGTTTCAAACACAAAAACAGATAACCACGTTGCCCTCTTACATTCAGCGGCTGGACCACGCGGCAGACTTTGTCGCGACGACAAACGGAGGCGACACGATCCAGGCGCGCAACGTCGCACTCGCGCCCGGCTTTCGTCACTTCGCCAACGCCCCCGACGAACTGAAAGCGCGCCTGCCTGCGGGTAGATACTCGCACACGTGCGAGTTTGCTGACTTCTCCACCGCCGCCAATACGCGCTACCTGATCATCGGCGGCCGGCAAAGCGCGTTCGAGTGGGCGGCGCTGCTGCTTGAAGCCGGCGCACGCGCGATTTACATCTCGCACCGCCACGACACTCCGGCGTTCATGCCTTCCGACTGGTCGTGGGTGAACGCGCTCGTTGACGCGATGGCTGACAATCCCACCTGGTTTCGGAACCTGTCGCAGGACGAGAAAGATGCAGTGAGTCGAAGACAGTGGGCCGAAGGCAGACTCAAGCTCGAGCCGTGGCTGGAACCGCGCCTGCGAAGCGATCGCGTGCGGGTGTTGCCGAAGACTGAACTCGTGAGCGCGGTCGAGAACGATGGCGAACTGATCGTCACGCTAAGCAACGGCGAAGAGATCGCGTGTGATCACGTCGTCCTGGCCACCGGTTACAAGGTCGACATTTCGCGCGTGCCCGTGTTGGCATCGGGCAATATTCTCGATCAGCTCGCGACGCGAAACGGTTTCCCCGTCCTCGACGATCACTTACAAACTTCGGTTCCGGGACTATTCATCACCAGCATGCCCGCGATGCAGGACTTCGGTCCATTCTTCGGCTTCACGATCGCGGTCCGCGTTTCCGCAAAACTGATCTGCGATGCCGTCGTCAAACGAACTGAAGCTAAAGCGACTTCCTCGACAGCTTAGCGATCGTCAGCGCGAGCTCGTCGAGGTTGATGGGCTTTGAGAAGTGGAGCTCGTAACCGGCGCTCAGGGCTTTCGATTCGTCAACTGCGCCGGCGTAACCCGTGAGGGCGATCGCTGGAATACGGTTTCCCTCAGTCTCCTTCGTGCGCAGCGCGCGAATGAAATCGTACCCGTCCATCTCGGGCAGACCGATGTCTGACACGATGACATTCGGTTTCCATCCCGTGAGCGTCTCGAGTGCGGAGCTTGCCGAATCGGCAACCCTCACCTCCGCGCCGTACCTCTTCAACGCAAGCAGAATCAACTCCCGCGTGTCCTGCTGGTCGTCGACGGCAAGCACTTTTATGCCTTCCAACAAGTGAGGTTGGAGGTCATCCTCGCCTACCGGCGTTTTTTGTTTCCATCGCGAACCGAACTCAGGCGCGCCCAGGACGTCCGCGTCCGACAAGCCGATGATCGGAAACGCGACGACGAACGTCGCACCCTTACCTGGTCCATCGCTTACCGCGCGGACTGAGCCGCCGTGTATCTCGACGAGACTGCGAACTATCGACAATCCCACACCCAAACCGCCGTGCCTGCGCTTGGAAGACGTATCCGCCTGGCGGAAACGCTCGAAAATGTGGGGCAGGAAGTCGGGCGCGATTCCCTCGCCCGTGTCGCTGATCAAATATTTCGAAGTTCCTGCCCACGACTTTAAGCTCGACAGTAACGCGCCCTTTCTTCGGCGTGAACTTCACCGCGTTCGACAGCAGGTTCCAGATCACCTGTTGCAGCCGCACGGCCTCGCCGGCCATCAAGCCGCGATTGCGTTCGATGGACGTGACTATGTCGATCTCCTTCGCCAGCGCGGCGGGACGAATCGCGTCGACGGCAGCGTCGACTACTGTCGCGGGATCGAGCGGCTGCGGTTCGAGTTTCAGTTTGCCGCTGATTATGCGCGACACGTCGAGCAGTTCGTCGATGATCGCGCGTTGAGCGGACGCGTTTCGAGCGATCACATCGAGTCCGCGAACCTTATCGGATTCGCTCAAGGCGCCGCTCTTTAGCAGGTGGGTCCAACCCACGATGGCGTTGAGCGGCGTGCGCAACTCGTGCGACAGCATCGCGAGAAACTCGTCCTTGATCCGGTTTGCAACTTCGGCGCTGATTCGCGCTTTCTGTTCGAGCGCCATCAACTCTTGCAGCTTCTCTTCGGAACGTTTGCGCTCGCGTTGCAGACTCAAGTGCGCTTCGACACGGGCCATCAGCTCGCGAGCCGAAAACGGTTTCACAAGATAATCGTCAGCACCCGCGCCCATGCCTTCGACGCGCGACTCCTCGCCTGCACGCGCCGACAACAGGATCACCGGCACCGTGTGCGTACGATCGTCGTTTCGCAGTGCCTGTAGCAGCCCAAATCCATCGAGCTTCGGCATCATCACGTCGGTCAAGACGAGATCGAACTCTTTCGCGCGGGCCGCTTCGAGCGCGGCTTCACCGTCGGCAACGGCGTCGACTTCGTATTTGGTGGAGAGCAGGCGGCGCACGTAATCGCGCATGTCGGCATTGTCGTCGGCGAGCAGAATGCGCGACCGCTTTTGCGTCACGTCCGGCGGCCGGGTGGCAATACTTTCAAACTCGTGATCGTCGACGGGCAGCCACTTCGTCACCTCTTCGACGTAGGTCTCGCTGCGCAGGCTGGTCGACGCGAGTGTTCGAGCGGCGCCGAGACGATCGGCGGGAAGATGCGCCGAGCCTGTGGGGATCGCGACCGTGAACGTCGAGCCGCGTTCCAGCTCGCTGGCGACGCTGACCTCGCCGCCGTGCAGTTTCACCAGTTCCTGGACCAGCGCAAGGCCGATTCCGGATCCTTCGTAACTGCGGCCGCGCGCGCCTTTCACTCGATGAAAGCGCTCGAACAGGTGTTGCAACTCGTCTTCGGGAATGCCGGTGCCCGTGTCGCTCACCTCGAGCACAACTCGATCGTTTTCTTCGCGCAGCGTTAGTTTGATCTCGCCTTCGAAAGTGAACTTGAAGGCATTCGAAAGAAGATTGAAGACGATCTTCTCCCACATCTCACTATCGACGTAGACAGGCGACTCGATCGGCGAACAGTCGACCGTCAGCGTGAGCCCGGCGGATTCGACGGCGGCGCGAAACATACTCGTCAACTCTTCCGTCAACGTACAGAGATCGACGGGCTCGTACACGGCTTCAATGCGTCCCGCTTCGATCCGCGAGAAGTCGAGCAACGTGTTCACGAGTTTTAACAGACGCACGCTGTTGCGATGGGCCACGTCGAGCCGGTCGCGAACGTCGGGCAGCAACGCTTCGACGCGCAGCGCGTCTTCGAGTGGACCAAGCATCAGCGTCAGCGGCGTCCGAAACTCGTGACTCACATTCGAGAAGAACGCCGTCTTCGCGCGATCGATTTCCGCGAGCGCTTCCGCGCGCTTACGTTCTTCCTGATAGGCACGAGCGTTCGCTATCGCGGTGCCGACGTGTCCGGCGATCAGATCGAAGAAACTGTGGTAGTCGGCGTCGATAACACGGCGCGGACTCAAGCCCCCGACCAGAAAGCCGGTTGGCTTGAGAACGCCCGGAGCGACGATCGGCACAACATAAGCAGCGTCGGACGGCTCGGGCCATGGTCCACCCGGCAGTACGCCGAAACGCGCCGTGAGATCGGAAACGACTTTGCCCTTGCCGGTTTCGAAAACCTCGCGAAACGGCCACTTCGCGTCGTCGCGTTGATCGTTCAATGCAACCTGTTTAGGAATCGCGTGCGCGTCGTCTTTCAAACCTGCGGCGGCGACGAGTTTCGCATTTTGCGCGGCGTCGTCGAGCACGTAAATCAGCGCGTACGGAACGTCGTACGGGTTTGCTTCGAGAGTGCGAGCCGCGGCCTCGCATGCTTCGTCGGCCGAGCGCACTTCGATCACGGTGCGGCCGAGATCGCGCAGCGTTTGCAAACGTCGCTCGCCGATCACCCGCCCGGTGCTTTCGTAACAGGCGCAAAAAATTCCGGGGATCCTGCCTTGTTCGTCACGAATCGGACTGTACGAAAAGGTGAAGTAGGTCTCTTCGCGCGGAATGTTTCGTTCCATGACCAGCAACAGATCTTCGGACCATGTCGCTTCGCCGGTCTCAAACACGCTTTCCAGCATTGGCCCGACAGTGGACCAGATTTCCTTCCAGCACTCGCGGCCCGATCGACCGAGCCAGCCAGGATGTTTGGTGACGCCGAGCACGGGAATGTACCCGTTGTTATAAAACATCGTGTACTCGGGATTGCCCCACCAGATCACGATCGGATAACGCGAACCGATGCAGATCGACACCGCTGTCTTCAAACTCTGCGGCCAATCGGCGGCTGGTCCAACCGGGCTGCTGGACCAGTCGAAAGCGCGCATGCGCGCCCCCATCTCGCCGCCGCCGCTCAGAAAGCTCAGTTCCCGCAAGTTCTTCACCCGGCTTTGCATAAGAAACCATCATCATTCCCGCAAAGACGCAAAGGCGCAAAGCGCTACCGCGTTTTTGAAGGATTTCTTTGCGCCTTCGCGCCTTTGCGGGAGAAGATCTTCACCTCACTCTTTTTGTGCAAAGCGTCTTCACCCATTAATTCGAATTATATCCTGCCAGACATGTATCGATAGCATGATCCGTGTTCTCCGGCGTGCCGAGCAATACGAGCACGTCGTCAGGGTTGAGAACGCTCTCGGGGCCGGGATTTATCTCCGTAGTTCCGTCGTGAATGATGGCGATCACTGAGACGCCGGTCTTCGTTCGGAGCTGGAGCTCGCCAATGGATTTACCGGCGGCCGGACAATCAGGAGTGACGATAAAAGTCTCAGTTGCAGCCGAGCCGAGCGCCTCCGCGATCTCCGCCATATCGACCACCGGCAACGACGGCACGCGCAACATCTCGTAACCTTCACTCCTGATCGCGCCAGCCTGGCGCTGAATCGTGTGACGCGGAATGCCCAGCTCCTTCAGCACGCGCGAGAAGATCTCGATGCTGGTCTCAAACTCTTCGGGAATAACTTCATCAGCGCCGAGATCGAGCAGATCAGCCAACTCGGACATGTAACGCGTGCGTACGATGATGTGAATGTCGGGCTTCATCTCGCGCCCGAGCCAAACCGTGTGTCGCGTTGCAACTGGATCCGAGATCGCCAACACGAGGATGCGCGCGCTCTCGATGCCGACCTGGTGCAGCACTTCACGGCGAGTGGCGTCGCCGTAGATCACGTGCTCGCCCTCGGCTCGCGCACTGCGCACCGCATCCGCGTTTAGCTCCAGGACGAGGTAGGGAACTTTTGTGCGCCGCAAAACTTTCGCGAGATTACGCCCGTTGAGTCCGTAACCGATGATCACCACGTGACCGCGGAGCTCCGATTCTTCCGGTTCGTAACTCTCGACGTTCGGTTCGAGCGCCGAGCCTGGGCCAAACACCGATTGCAACGCGTACCCGACTCTCGGCGCGAGTTTGATAAGAAACGGCGTCGCGATCATCGACAGGATCGACGCAGCGAGAAACCGTTGATAGTCGGCGTCCGGAAGCAGCCCCTGCGGCACTCCCATTTTTGCGAGTACGAATGAAAACTCGCCGATCTGCGCCAGACCCAGTCCCGCCATCGTCGAGATGCGCAGCGAGTAACCGAGAAAACGAACCACCAACAGCACGAGCAAGGCTTTCCCGATAATCAGTCCGACGACCAACAGCAGCACGCCGCCGACGTTCGACACCAGCGCGCTCAGCGACAACAGCATCCCGATCGAGATGAAGAAGAGACTGTTGAAGACGTCGCGGAACGGCAGGATGTCGGCGACGATCTGGTGACTGTACTCCGTTTCCGACAGCACCATGCCGGCGATGAACGCGCCGAGTGCGAGCGAGAGTCCGAATTGAGCAGTCAGCCACGAAGTTCCCAAAACCAGGAGCACGATCGAGATGATGAAGACCTCCGGACTGCGCAACCGAACGATATGTTTCAGGAGAAACGGGACAATCCTGCGTGTCGCGAGGATGATAATGCCGACGGCGACGAGCGCGGTCGCAAACGTCATCACGATGCGGCCCGGCGAGCTTCCGTCGCGCCCGCTGAGTATCGGAACCATCAGCATCATCGGCACGATGCTCAGGTCCTGAAACAGGAGTATGCCGACGCCGGCGCGTCCATGAGGCGCGTCGATCTCGGCGCGATCGATGTACGTCTTGAGCACGATGGCCGTGCTGGAGAGCGCGATGAGGAAACCGAAGAAGATCGCCTGGTTAACCGCGCGGCCTCGTGCGTAGGCGATCAAAGTAGCGAACAGAACAGTCGCGACGACTTGCAAGCCGCCGCCCAGCAGCACCAGCCGCTTCATCTCGAGGATGCGATGAAGTGAAAATTCGAGGCCGATCGTGAACAGCAGCAGCGCGACGCCCAGTTCCGCCATGAGTTCGATCGCGTGAACGTCGCTGATCAGTCCCAGTCCGTACGGGCCGATCACGACGCCCGTGATCATGAACCCGACGATGGTCGGCAGCCGCAGCCGGTGAAAGAGAAACGCGATGGGAACTGAAGCCAGGAGCAGCGTCAGCAAGTCCTGGAACACGGGGAACGATTCGGGCATTTATTGTCCTCTGTTTTAATGTTCGCGGAGGATTATGCCTTAGCTTCCCGTGAAAATCCCGTGTGTGATCTAACGGCCCTTGTGTGGCCTCAATCCCTTTGTGTGGCCTCAATCCCACCCACGGCAGTGGGTGGTTTGTTCAATCCAACCTACAAGTCGCGCAAGAATATTGATGAATCCCACCAACGGCAGTTGGTGGAAGTTTTCACTTGCCACCTATAAAGGCTGAAAATGAAGCATCCACCAACTGCCGTTGGTGGGATTCGCAAACGGTGGTTGGCCGGTCAGTAGGTTGATTTGAACCATCCACCAACTGCCGTTGGTGGTATTCCCGACTTTTGATGAGGAAAAGTCAAAGCCCGGTGTATGTTCAAGATAACTACTGAACCATCCACCAACTGCCGTTGGTGGTATTCCCGACTTTGATGAGGCAAAGTCAAAGCCCTGTGTGTGTTCAAGATAACTATTTACCGCCGTCGTATACATTGTCCGTCTGCATCAGGCTCTTGACGATGAGAAGGCGCGCCATCACGCGCAATTCGTTGCGGTCGAACCGCTCGGCGAGCGCCCTCGTGCGGCCGAAGTCCGCTTTCGCCAATGCCGCCACACTCTTTCGGTATTTGAAAACCATGAAATCGATCGGCATGCTCGAGGTCTGCTCCAAAAGAAGCTCGCCTTTCTTGATCGCGCCGGTCTTGAAAACGCGGTCGAGCAACAGGAGCGCCGCGAGTTGGGAGTTCGCCTGATCGATCGTGCGTTCGGCCATCGCGAAGGCCTTCGGCGGATCGACCACGGCATACGCGCCCAACAACGCAAGCAATGCATTCGTCTGCGACTCGCTCTGGAGATCGGTCTTGATCATCGTCGCCGCGTCGTCGAGCAGTTCCGATGCAGCCTGATCCTCGCCCTTCTCCTTGAGCAGCATCGCCAGCTCCGCCATCGCGCGCGCTCGTGCTTCCTTGCGGCGAATCTTCGGCAGCAGTTTCTGAAGGTCGTCGACTCGTTTCTTAAAGACGGCGAGCTCGAGCTCCTGCGAGTCCAGAAAATCGAGCACTCGATTACGGTCAGTTTCGTCCTTGATTTCTTTCGCGACCAATTCGCGGAACGATTCCGTCTCTCCGCGACCGACGGCAATGAGCGCGGCTTGACCGTACCAAACAGCGCGGCCTTTTTCGCCCTCGGGTGACGACGCTTTGCGAACGAGCTCTTCCGCTCTGCCCTCTCGAATCAGCGTGTTGAAGATTTCTCCCTCGCGCCAGTCTCTGCTGAGTGTCTGGTTGAACGTCCCCAGCTTCTTTTCCAATGCCGCGCGCCGTTCCGGGAAGAATTGGTCAACCTCCGGCCAGAGGTAGTTAATGCGATTCAACAGGTTTGAGTTGGCGGTCAATGTCAGCATGGCGTTTGTGAGGGAGTCGACCAGCTCACGTTTCTGCTCGTCGCTGAGCGCAAGCGAGATTGGCCCACGATAGGTCGACGCGTTCACCAACCGCGCCGTGTGCGTTCTGCTGCTCTGCAAGAGCTCGACGGCAATGGCGGAGGCTTTCAGGTCAGTCGCCAGATTCGCCGAGCGGAGTTTCGCGATGATCTCGCCCGCAAACTGCAACGCCTTTTCCGAGTCCTTCTGGTTGAGCAGATACAACAGATTCATCAACTCATACGAGAAGCCCTTGGCCAAACTGTCGCGCGCGAGCTTTAAAGCCTGCGCCGGGTCGCGGGCGATGACTTCAGTCGCGATCTCCTGCTCGAGATCACGATCGTCCGGAAGCTGCCTCGCTTTCACGTATTGGCTCGATGGCGGAACCTGCCGCGTGGCTCGCAACATGTCCAGGGCGAGTTGCGGATCTTTCCGCGCCACCTTCCGCAACATGTTCTGACGCAATTCGAAGTTCGACAAAAACTCTTGCGTGAGTTTTTCCTGTTCGGCTTTCGACGGGTTCTCTCCGGGTGTGCGTGTGGCAGTTGTGAGATTGAGACTGTTGAGGGCGTCCCAGTAAAGAGTGCGTGCTCGTTTCTGATCTGAGCTCCAGAGCAGGTCGGCGGCGCTCGTCATCACGAACGATCGATTCTCAGGCGACTTGAGGCTCCACGACGCCGACACGACTTCGTTCAAGAGCGCCGTCGTCTTCTTTTCCAGCTCCTGCTGCTCTTTCGCTTTCGCTTCGCGTTGTCCTTTATCGTTGAACTGCTGGGCGGGGACGACGCCGAGCAGCGCAAATGTGGCGATCAGGATGAGGATCAAATACTTCATTACGTATCACCTTTTTTGGTCCACTCCGCCATCCAGGCACTGTTCTCCGTCGAGATGGCGTCTTCGCACGCCAGGATAAACGCGTGTTGCCCATCGACGCTCGTCCGCGCTTTCGGATCGAGCTCCCACTTGGTTTTCAACCACTTCAGCCGGTCGGCAGTCGCCTGATAACTCACGCTCAGGAACTGGTATCGTTCCGCATATTGATGCGCAGTGACGGCGGCCGTGATCGCGCCGATGACGGCGACCCAGCCTGCCACTGTCGCCGACTTCGCGCTCCACAATCCCAAAACCACCGCCAGTCCTCCCAAAACCAGCGTCAACCTGCGACCCATCGCCAGTTTCTTCGCGTTCATTCGGACTTTAGGAAGATAGAACTCCTCGACCTGCTGGACCACACGGTCGCGAACATAGTCGTCAACCGACATCGGAACCGGCGGCATTCCTTCTGCTTCCTGTTGGCTCGTAATCGGTAACGGCGCCACGTTGTCAACACTCGCGCGAATCTCTCTTGCCTTCGCGAGCATTGTGTCCGCATCTGTCGCCGACGCGTAAGGCGGCGCGCCAGTTGCGATCAGATACGCGTTGCTCTTGAACGCTTCCGCGGCTGCGCGTGCGCGCACTGCCTTCGCTTCCGGTCCCGAGCTCAACAATTCTTTCGTGAAATAACCCGCCAGGCCAAGTGCGGCGCCACCCGACAGACCCAGCGCGCCCGGCAACCAGTCGGGCAGCGCCGCGATCTTCGAACTGTCGAGATGTTTACCGAGTGTGCCGAGGACCGCTGCGCCGATACTCAACCCCAGCACGATCTTGCGCCAGCGCGAAACGCCTTGCTTCAAACCCGACGCCGTCAGAGCCCAAATGCGATACTGGCCCCAGACGTACTTCAGGGCCGAAGTCCACGAATCCCTGTTGGTTAGGATCGGAGTTGCCAACGTTTGTTCTCCTTGTTCGAGGTTCGCAAGCTTACTGCGGCAGACCGACGCGCCGTACGAGATCAGCGAAGCGCGGATCCGAGCGAAGCGGATCCAGGATTGGAAAGACTTTCAAGTATACAAGGTAGTTTGAGCGCTCCTGAAAAGCCTTCTCCAGCCAGACGAAAGCCTGGTCCTTGTCGCCGAGTCCGATGTAGATGTTGATCAAAGCGACGGGTGTGACGTAACGGCTCTTGTTGAGCTCGAGTAATTCATTCACGACCTTGTTTGCTTCATCTTTACGACCGGCGACGGCGTACGCCAGCCCGAGCATGCTGAGTGCGCCCGGCGCTCTTTCCGAGAGTTCGACCGCCTTCTGTGCTGCTGCGATCGCTTCGTTGAACTGGCGGTTAGCAACGTAAGTGTGGCCCAGAATCCAGTAGGCCTGATAGTGATTCGGGTCCATTGCGATCACCGCGTGCAGTTGTTCGATCGCTTCGTTGTAGCGCCGCGCGTTCTCCAGGAGAAATCCTCTCTGCGCGCTGATCGACAACGAAAACGGATCCAGCTCGCGAGCGCGATCTGACGACGCGATCGATTGATCGACGAAGCCGCGCGCTATCAGGTAACTGGCGTAGAAGTTGTGCGCGTTGGCGTAGTTCGGATTCAGATCGATGGCGCGTTTGAAGTCCTGTTCCGCGCCGGTCCAGTTCCAGTTGAACAGTTTGACGTAACCCAGCGCGGTGTAGGCTTCGGCGAAGGTGGGATCGAGTGCGAGTGCTTTCGTGGCGGCTTCTTCGGCGAGTCGCCTCGCTTCAAGCGGCGGCAACGCTCCGACCTGCACCGCGCCGAGCGCGTTGTAACAGTCAGCGAGGCCGACGTAAGCGGGCGCGTAATTCGCGTCTTCGGCAATCGCGCCGCGAAAGTGTCCGATTGCTTTGTTCAGATTCTCTTCCGTGCGTTTGTTCCAGTAGAGATAACGGCCCTGGAGGTATTGATCGAATGCCTTCGGACTTACCGGATGGCTGGCAGTCAGGCGCGACTGTTCCGCCGGCGTCATCTGAATCTGCACTCGCCGCGCGATCGTCTGCGCGATCTCGCTCTGCACGTCGAGCACGTCGCGTGTCGGGCGTTCATAAGTCTCGGCCCAAATGTGACTGTCGGTTGGCGCGTGGATCAATTGCGCGCGAATGACGACGCGATCGCCCACGCGTTGGACCGTGCCTTCGACGATGGCGTCGACTTTCATCTCCGCCGCGATGGCAGGCAGTGATTTCTTCGTCCCCTTGAAGTGCATCGACGAAGTGCGGGAGATGACGTGCAGACTCCCGATCTTCGCGAGATCGCCGATCAACGCGTCGGTGAGGCCGTCAGTGAAATACTCCTGATTCGGATCGCCGGAAAGGTTCGCGAGCGGTAGTACCATGATCGAGGAAACGCGCGCCGGCTTTTCGCGGGTGAGCAAAGCGTAAACGACGGCGGCGAGTGCGAGGGGGACGAGAACCAGCAGCGCGTAACGAAACACACGCGCGCCGTTTACGCGAACGGCTTTCGGCGTGACCGCCGTTTCGGGAACGCTCGCGTCGTTAACCTCCTTCACCTCAGCAACGAACCGGTATCCGACACCTGGAATCGTCGCGATGTACTGGCTCTCCTGCCGGCTGTCGCCAAGCGATTTCCGCAGCGTCGTAATGCTCTGATTAAGATTGTTTTCCTCAACCGCCACGCCGGCCCAAACCTTGTTCAGCAGATCGTCCTTCTCGATCGTCTTCCCGCGCTCCCGAACCAGGGCGAGCAGCGTGTCAAACGCCTTCGGCGTCAGTTTCACCACTTCGCCATCG
>DASURS010000221.1:0-22657 GCA_036279935.1 Pyrinomonadaceae bacterium | reverse complement strand
GAACAACCGAACTCGATCCGTGTCTTCAGGATCGATGCCGCCTGACGCGGCAATCGGGTTACGCGGATGCAGTTCGATCCCGGTCAAACGGTTCTTCGTGATGATGTGCGAAATCGCTTCGGCGCCGACGTTCCCCGCGATGCCGTTTCCGATCCGGTAACGCGCGCGAAAATGTTCGGCCGCGATCGGCGGGCGCCCCATGTCGCCGCCGGAGAAACGCAGATGCGCTCGGCCGCGGTTGTCGATCTCGACGACGTAATGAAGATCGTCGGGCAAACTGGCCAACAGGTCATATCGCGGTTGCCACCAGACGTCCGTGACGTCGCCCGGAACGCGGCTCATCAGCGCAACCTGCGGCATCGCCTTTCGCGGATCCTGCTGAATGATGCGCTTCGCGGAGATCTCCTCTTTTGGGCACGGATCTTCGTCCGCCTCTTCGGGGAACGACTCTTCCACGCGCGGCAGCCACTCGCTGTAAGTGATCGGCACTTCCTTCAGAACCGGCCGATAGCGACCGGCAACGATCGTCACTTCCGGAGCGCACGAGACGTAACCACACTCCGCCAACGACTCGTCCTGCGGCACGCAACCGAGATCTTCTTCGGGAACATCGTCGACGACGCGTCCGCCGATCGTGCGGCCGTGATCGCAGAGCACGATGTTGCCGCGCGCGACAGTGACGTTGTCGAGCTGTTCGCAATCGGGAGCGCTGCCGGTTGACGAGATGCACATCGTGAAAGGAAGCGCGTCGGCGGCGGCCCATTCGATCTGGACCAGCGGCTGGCCCGTCAGTTCGTCTTTGTCGGGCGTGACGCGCGTCAACAACACAGCGTGACGTCGTGTGAGATCCGCGTCGGCGGCCTCGCCGGTCTTCGGGCTGATCACCTCTTCGAAGACGAGGACGTTGCCGGGTCGCAGGTTCAGTTTGCGTTTCGGTTCAGTCTTTGGTTTGGGAGGCGGCGCCTGCTTGTAGCCATAACCTTGTTTCGGCGGCTGAGGCGGAGGAGGCTCGGGCAAATAATCGTCGATCAGGGTCGCACTGGTCGTGCCTTTCGCGAGGCAGCATTCGAAGTCGCCCCAGGTGTAGAAAAGGATGCGATTGTGCGCTTCGGTGAGCGTGAATTCCGCCGGGCCCATCGGTTCGAATATCTGATACTTGCGCGGATCGGGATTGAGCCGTCGCAGTGTCTCCTTCGTCATTACACCGGCTGCGTCGCCGGTCGCTTTCTTCAGTCCGGCAATGAACGCGACTTCGCTACGCCTGAGCTTGATCGAGCCGCCGCTCGTCTCGACAAACACCCACGTGCGCGCATTGCAGCCTTCGTGCATCTTGTAGTCGACGAGCCGCGCGTGACGGCGCACGGAGATTCGCTGGCGAGCGGTGTCGAGGTAGGCTTCGGTCGCGACTGCGTCCTGGTAGTAACTCAGATGGTCCGCCGCGTAGGCGAGCACTTCGACGAGCATGATGCCGATGTCGGGAACATGGCGTTCCTTCCAATCGGGCATCGTCAACGAGAGCCGATCCAGAATCATCTGGCGAAAACTGGCGTAGTCCTTCGCAAGGTAATTGAGATCGACTTGCGGGAATGGCGACGGCAGGCAAGCGCTTTGCGGCAGGCAGTCGAGATCGCTCGGGCAGCCGACTTTGAACGAGAAGACGATCTGCGCGAAACGGCGATCGAAGCCACGCATCGGACGGTTCGTCGGATAGCCGCGCTTGTCGAGCTCGACGATGCGCAGCGTGTAATCGGAGAAGTCGCCGGGCTTGTCGACGTCGACAGTCAAACAATCGTCGAGGTCCTTGCCGCCGACACGGCAGACGTCGATATCGATGACGCGAATGTCGGTGACGCGCGTTCCGCCGGTGATCACGAAGTTCTTCTTGCTGATCTGCCTCGGCGCTTTGCCGAGAAAGAAAACGCGCAATGAGCGTTGGTCTTCGCTGACTTCGAGGTAGTCAATGCCGTTGAGAGCGGGACGGCCACGAGAGTCGGTCTTTTCACGGACCATGTGCCGTCGTAAATCAACTTCGCAGAGATCTGGAGTCTTCATAACGCGCTTTTCCTCTCGCTACACCGTGCGCGAGATATCGGTTGTGCGGACCTCGTTGGTCCGCCGGACCAGGTAACTCATCGTGAGACTCAGCGTTGAGTTCTCAGCCACGACTTCGAGCGTCTTCAGTTCGATCAGATCGCCAAGCCAGCGCTGAATCGCCGCCTGCACCACGCCTTGCAACGTCGAAGCGAGACTCGCGCTGTTCGGAGCAAACACCATCTTCAACAATCCGGAGCCGAAGTCCGGACGATTAACGCGTTCGCCGGGACTGGTGAACAGCAGCTCTTCGATCATGTCGCGAATGTGATCGTCGTCGTCGGTCGTCGCGGTGCGCCCGCTGCCGTCGAAATCAAATGGGTAGTCGATGTTCATCACGTCCCCTTTACTCTCGTCTGCGTCACGACGACGGTGAGCGGCGTTCCTGTCGGAACACACGTCGACTGGCTGTCCTGCAACAACACCGGAACGCCGTTGGCTTTGACGCGCGTCGCCGCGGTGATCCACGAAGCCGTCGCGCATGGCGGGCTGCCGGTACCCGTTAGCGCGCAACCCGCGATGGCGTACTGGCTCGTTTGCATCACGATCGCCTGCCCGCTGACTTTGACACGCGGGTTGGTAACGACCGGCGTTGCCTGTCCGGGCGGATGAGCGCACAGCACCTGCGCGCCGAGATGTAAGAGAAAACCTGGCATTTAAGTCACCTCAAAAGCAGTTCCGTTGATCGAGACTTTCGGCCCTTGCAGTTTCACGACTGCGTTGAGTCCGTTGTTGATCTCGATGCCCGTCGAATCGATCTTGATCTTCATACCGGCAGTCGTCTCGATCGTGACGCCGCCCGCGCCCGGTGTGTCGTCCAGCAGCAACGTTGCCGTGTCAGTCTTCAGGATCTTCTTCTCGGCCACTCCCGGCGACGCAGGCACTTCAGACTCGGACCAAAAACCACCGGCCCAGATCGGATAGTCAGGATCGCCGTGCTCAAACTCGACCCAGACCGACGCTCCCGTCGGCGGCACCAGAAACAGACCGACTCCGTCGCCGGTGTAAGGCAGCGCGGGCAAGGCCCAACCGCTTTCCTCGTCACCGTAAACGTCCGGCGCTTTCACGCGCACGCGCGCCTTCATCAACGGATCGCGGTTGTCGCTCACCGTGGCGCGAAACTTCCCAACAAATGGCGGTCCCTTCCCCATAATTTTTCAGCTCAATGACGGCACGACTGCCGGCGTCAGCGATCCGAGTCCCTCGCGCGACAGCGAGAAGGTCTGTTTGTACTCACCGCGCCGAATGCGATGAGTCACCTGTTTGACGTAGTAATTGCCGTTGTAACTAAACCCGGCGCCACGCACGCCGACCAACCGGCGCGAGCGCAACACCTGCCCGTAGCGAACGGCATCAACTTCTCCACTAGCACTGACGGCGTCAGACGAATCAGTGCTCGACTGCACCGCGCGCAACAATCCCTGGCTCGGCTCGAGGTTCGCGCTGTCGCGCGCGATGTAAGTTCGCAGCGGCGTTGAAGGACGCGACGCAAGTGGCGGCCGCAATCCGCTCGGCGCCGGAATCTGGATCGGCGTCTTGGTGATCGGATCCAGAATCGTGACTTGCGGCGTGACTGGGCCAAGCGCGTTGTAATGAAAGTTGATCGGCTGGTCCACGTTGGTTTGCGGCCCCATGTTGAGCGACAGCGCGGGTTGCGGAAGTCCGAGTCTGTTGTCGAGACCGAAGTACGCCGTGGTGAACCCCGGTGCCGGCAGCGGCTCGATGTAGAAGACGAAGCCATTGCGTTCCGCAAGCCGCCTGATGTAAGCGAGGTCTGTTTCCTGCTGCGACGGCACGCGGTTGACCTCGATCGGAACGTCGGGCGTCTGCGTGACCTGTGGCGTGATTCCGTACTGAAGATACTTCGCCAGGATCTTCGTCACGATCACTGAATCAGGCTGGTTGGCGTGCGTCGCGCTCGCCGGATCGAGATCGAGCCGAAGACTGATGTCCTCGCCCGTGATTCTCAATGTCGATTCACCGGGCGTGTTGCTCGGCATGACCTGGTGACTCGTGATCACACCGTCAATCAGCACTTCCGGCAGGACGCCCATCAGCACGGCGATGACTATGCGGTTCGGCGGATCGAAATAGCCGTTCAGCAGCAGGCCGTAATCCAGCAGCGAGTCTTTGCCGAGACTGAGCTCCATATCGAACACGTCGCGTTCGCGATCGTTGTGGCGCACCTCTAAAGCGATGAACGAATCCATCACTTCAAAGGGCGCGGGCACTGGCACGTTGGCGCCGATCAGCAGTTGTAATCTCACGCCGAGATCGGGCACGTCATCGACCTCCGTTGGGCATCGCGACTTTGAGTCGCCGGCCAATCTCTTCTGTCAGTTCATCCGGGACCATTGCGTCGTTCACGTCGCACACCTGCCAGAACTGTTCCGGATCGCCGAGATACGTCGCGGTCACGTTGTCGAGTCGATCGCCTTCCACGACGCTGTGCTCGGCGATGATCGGACCGGGGACCGAGCGCGGCAGGAATCGCCGTCGCAGATAGACAATCTCTCGTTGGTCGGACGTGACGTACTTCACGATCTCGATCTTGTAGTACCGGCTGGTTCGAGGAAACATCATTTCACCTCATCAAAAATTCGGCCGCAAAAAGGCCCAAAAATCACAGACGCTAGAAGAGCTTCATTGAGCCGACGAGATTCTCCGCGCTGTTCGCGACGTTCGTATTGGCCAGCACCTCTTTCGCGATGTGGTGCGCGAGGAAGAGTTGGTAGCCTGGATTAGTGACTTTCAGATCGAAGTAACTGAGCACTTGCAGCGTGAGATCGACCTTGGCCCTAATCGGATTGAGTAACGTGTCGTAAGCTTCTTCGGTGATGCTCAGGCTCTTGATCCGCACCGGCACCACGCGCGCGGGCCCCCAGAAGAAGAGCGTGAGCGGCGCTTCGGGCGGAATGATCTCGAGGTTGCCGGCCATCGCGAGCGCGGTGTTCGCGATCGTGAGCGCGCTGCCAGGATAGAGCAGCATTTCGAGCGCCGCCAGCGTCGGATGGATGCCGGTGGCGACGGCGAGCGGGTTCGCCTGTTCGAGCTGGTCGGTCGCGTCGATCTCGATGCTGGCGGAGATCTCTTCTCGCGGCGGGCCTTTGAGGCGGAAGGCTTCGGCGCGATCGGCGTTGTCGCTGCCGCCGGTGGCGCGTGCCTCAATTCGCCGCGTCAGTGTGTCGGGGTTGTACTGAAACACCACCACACTGGCGAGCGGCTTCGTGGGGTCGAGCCCGATAATTGCGCCTTTAAGCAGACGCGGTGAACCTGGAAACGTACTCATCTATTCCTCGTGTTCTCCGGCATCGTTCGTCATTCACCCTCGCAATGCATTGTCGACACGCCTAACACGCAACGCGGGTTTGGTTCGAAATCGCGTGAGGCGATCAAAGCTTCGGAATTCATGTCGCGGAGTCGAACGGTGAAACTGCCGACGCCGGGATTGCGCGCGTGCCAAACCCACTTGCGCTGCCCTGCTTTGCTCGAAATCTTTTCGCGGGCGGGTTTCCGCGAGCCGTCGGGCTGCTCGTCGGTGACGACATCGCCGCTCTCCGATGAAACGATCTGAATCTCGATGTTCGAAGAGATGCCGGCTTCGTCGATCTTGTGCAGGCTGTAGGTGATCGTGACGTCGAGGTCAGTGTCGCCCTTTCGTTTCTGCTCGACGTTCACGATTGCGCCGCCGCCCATCATCAATGGAAACCCGACGCTCGATTCGAAACCGTGAAACAACGGTTCGAACGCTTCGAACGGTCCCATCCCCAACCCCGCGCCGTGCAGCGACTCGTGCAACAGGAGACTGACGACGGAGTCGACGCCCTGATCGATCGCAAACTGGCGCATGTACGTGTTAGTCGAGCTGACCTTTGTGACCGCCGCGGTCTGGCGCTCGAGCGGCATCTCTTTTTCGTCCTTGAGGAAGTCGACGATCTCCTTGTCTTTGGAAGCGTCCATGTCCTGGACCACGCGTCCCTTGAGCGCTTGCTGGTACTGCTCGAGCGTTGGTTGCGGTGTTATCTTTCCGGCCGCGGATTTCCAGAACGCTTCCCACTTCTGCTTGAACGTATAAATGCCGCCCGCGCCCATCACGAGACGTTCGGCGATGTTGGCTGCTTTCAACACCGTCGCTTTGCGAGCGGCTGACAACTCGCCGTCAGTTCCGAACGTGACGCGTTGAACGGACGGCGCGGCCGTTTGAGCAATCGGACCCGATGCTGCGCGTTCGCCGATGACGGAATCAGCCGCACGGTCCGCTGCCTGCTCGTAAGCGTCGTTTGCTGGTCCAACGGCGAGCGCCCGGCTCGACGGCGATTGAGATTGCTGTACGACGTGCGTCAACTCGTGGGCCAGGAGACGTTGTCCGGCGCTGGTGTGCGGCGCAAACTGTCCTTCGCCGAAGACGAGCTGTGGCCCAACCGTGTAGGCGTGAGCGTTCACCGCGTTCGCGGAGTCTGCTGCGTGAGCGTCGGTGTGTACGCGAACCTGGCTGAAATCGTGGCCGAAGCGCGGCTCGAAGAATGCGCGTGTGGCGGCGTCTAGCGGTTGGCCCGGCGAGCTCAGAACGTTGTTCACGATCGCGGGCACTTCGTTTGCCGTCTCCTGTTTTGCGGCGCTGCGCTGTAGCTGGCCTTTCTTCTTCTCACACTCCGAACAACCGCCGCCGGCGACAGTGTGGTTCCCGCACCCCGAGCACTTACGCTGCAACAGTCCGGTCACGTGCGACGCGGGCATGCTCGACATCTGTTTCTCTCGACTCGCCATCTGCTGTTAACTCATCTCTCCTTCGAGTCCGGGAACAGCCGGTTGCTCTTCTGCCGCGGCCAACTGAGTGTCGTCCGTTGTCTCCAACGACGCGCCGCGTCCGCCGCCGACGCCACCGCCGCGCGAGCCCGGACATTGCTGGCTCGGCTCGCATTGGACCGGCGCGGCGCGGCCGTCGATCGTGACGTTAGTGCGCCGGCCATTTGAGTACTCATAAATTCTTTGCGCGTTCTCTTCGTCCATGCGCACACAGCCGTGACCGATCGGCTGGCCCGTTACTTCAGTATGCTGATGAAGGGCGATGGCGCGGCTGGAGTACCACGGTTGGATCGGTGTCCAGTACATCCAGCCGCCGTTGTGCTGGTACTCGGGTGTGCCGGTCCAAAAGTTACTGCCGTAGTAAGTGCAACAAGCTCCAACGCGATCCGGACGGTTCCACGGCGGCGCACATTGCGTGTCGGCATCACGGCAACAGGTACGAGTACACGTGCCGGGATCGTCGCCCGGATCCGAGTAACCCTTGCCGGTCGAGACGGTGAAATCGTCGCTGCCCGGCGTGCTGGGCGCCGTGCCTTGCCATTCGAGGTGCGCGGTTTGCGGCGGAGTCAGGTGGACCGTGATCTTCTTGATGTACGGCTCAGCGCGGCGATGAATCACATTTGCCGGCGCAGACACGGCGTTTGCTGTTGCGCCTGAGATCACTGCCGCCGCCGTCGAGTCCGCATTGCGCTCTGCTGACGAACTCTCACTTGCGATGCCGCGAACCGAACCGTGATGGTCCTGTCCGCCCTGTTGCACGACGTGCGTCAACTCGTGCGCCAACAACTCGCGGCCGGCGCTCGTGCGTGGCGCAAACCGTCCTGCGCCGAAAACGACGTCTCGTCCAACCGTGTAAGCGTGCGCATGTACGTCGCGAGCTGATTCCGCCGCGCGCGCATCCGCATGAACGCGAACGCCGCTGAAGTCGTGTCCGAAGCGCGGCTCCATGTACGCGCGCGTCGCGTCGTCTAACGCCTGGCCCGACGATCGCAGCACCTGATGAACACTCTGCGGTATCTCGTTAACGTCTTCACTCGTCGCCGCCTTGCGGTGCAACACGCTCTTCTTCTTCTCGCACTCCGAACAACCGCCGCCGGCGACAGTGTGGTTTCCGCAACCCGCGCACTTACGCTGCAACAACCCACCCGGCACAGCAGGCGAAGCAGGTATCGTGTCCGGCAATGTGTCTCGTTTATTCATCAACTAACGTCCTGACTCGGCCACGTTCGCGTTCAACTATTCCGGCGGTTGAACAAATCCCTCCAGGTTCTTCGGATCGCACGGCACACCTTTCGGCAGATCTGTTGGGTCTTCATCTACCAGGCCATCTTTGGTAAACCGAAACGCCTGGTTGTCGGTAATGATGAAGTTCGTCGGTGCTCCACAATCACGCGCATGCTTCAAATCGGCTTCCGATGGCTCCGGCGAGGGTTCCGGATGAGTGTGAAAAGCTACCAATCTCACTCCGGCGGTAGTCCCGGCTTCAGCCAGCAAACACGGCAACTGGCACTCTGAGGTCGTGATACCGTCGCCGCTCACCTTTGACTCGCCTCTCACCAGACGGTCTTCCGGAATGGGTCGCAGTTGCTTCTCGCGGTCCATCCAAAACGCGCGGCAAAACTCGACGCCCTCGAAAAGAAAACCCTTGGTGCGTAGCGTGCACGACCATGCTTCAGCCATGCTGCGACGTATCTCGGGATTCAAAAGCACATTCGGGTCCGTCTTTGGATCGGCGCCACGGGCTCTCGGAATCGGAGCGATCGTCATCGTCACATCGCCTGTCTTGTCTTTCCCGGGAATGAATTCCCGGCGCAGGACGACGTCCTTACCTTCGGAGGCGCGATCCCTGATGCGAAACTCCAGTGCCTCAGCGATCGCCTGGCCTGCGTCAAAGCCCAGCCCCGGACCGGTCACGGTGATCACGAGCTCTTTCTTGTCCGGATTTACCAGCCGTCCAGTCTGTCGCACGAACGGCATCTTGATCGTCAGCGGAATGAAATCGAATCCCAACCGCGGCATGCGCCGCCCGTCTTTTCCTGCTCTTGCTGTCTTGTCGTCTTTAAAGACCTGAAGATTGTCGAGGATTTCGATGACGACGGCTCGCAGTTGAGTCTTATCCATGTCGGTCGCTCGTGGAGCTCTCGCCTTGGTCACGTCGCGCACTTGATTGAACAGACCGATCTCACTGGCGACCGCGCCGGTCAGGCGCGCCGAAGACGGATCCTCGCGCGGAAGCGAGGGCTTGCTCGAAAGGAAACTGCCGACAACAACGGCCAGCTCATGTTCGCGAAGGGCCTGGGGCTCCGTTTGGTCCAGCTCTCCGAAGACGCGCCGGTGTTCGAGGTGGGCTAGTTGCGTCAGGTCGTAAAAGACGCCATGGAGGAAGTGGACGGAGAAACGATCGAGCGGAGCGCCGAGCCGCCGCGCAATCAGCCAGATCGCTATGCGACTGCCTTGCTCAAGAGAATGAACCGCTGAGTTGGGCAACTGAAAATCGATGCGACGGAGAGCAACCGCGGCTTCCATGTTCAGGCCCGAAGCGCCGGCGGTAAGCGAAACCTTCCCATCCGCGTCGGGGCGCGCAAACGAGCTGGCGGAGGTCCAGGGCGCCGGCACCCGTGGCTCGCCTTTCATGTGGGCCAGTCGAATCGGCGTGGGAAGCTTTTGAATAACTGACTCTCCGCTGTCGTAGTCGGCCTGGACTTCGTCCGCGATCACGGACTGGATGAAACCGACCTCGTAGTCTTTGAACGTGTCTTTCTGACCTTTCAGTTGAACCGTCGCACTCGCGGTCAGCATGTCCTTGTCAGGTGTGGTGATCACGTCACCCTTCGACTTGCTTTCAGGATCAACGTCAGCTTCAGCTTTCTCGTCAGGCTTAGGTTCGAAATTCGATTTGAGCTTGCCGCGGTTTGGCGTGTACGTCGGCTCGCCAACAAGTTCGAACTCCGGTACTTCACGTCCTTTCGTTCCGGCCGCCGGCGGATGGAGCCTCGTCGGTTGCGGCGCCTCGGCGCAGTTGGGGACAAAGCCTTCGCGCGGATCTTTTTCGCGCGGCAGGTCAATGCCAATCGGTTCGTTGCTGCGGCCGATGCGCGGTTCCAGGTTCCTGCCCACACACTTTGTCAGTCCCGCCAGATGGATCAGATGTAGCCCGGCTCGATGACGCGCTCCGCTGTTAGCGCCCGTGAGATCGCTTGGCAATGCGTTGGGATCGGGAACACGAGTCGGCAGATCGCCCGTCATCACCGCATGATGAAACGCTGAATCGATGATGCGGCCCATCGTGCACTCGATAGAGTTATCAGCACGCAGGGCCGCGTTGGAAAGGCGGATGAAGTTGACGCCGAAACCTTCTTCCGTGCCCATCTGCGCGTCGCGCAATGTTTCGGTCTTGTCGTCGTCCTTGACCTCGATCCGTAGGCGTTCGACTGCCTGGCGAACAGTTGCGGTGCGGCCACACGTCCAGAACGAAATGTAAGCGTCGGCCGCCAGGTTGTATTTACCAGCCATGATGCGGGCGACGGCTTCGTCACGCACCGCTTCGCGAGCCTTGCGATCGTCAGTCTTTCTCGTTCCCGCTGGTACCTTGCCAACGTCGCCGCCTTCGGCGAACACATTCACGAAGCGATTGAACTCCGGATCGCCAAATAGATCCGTTTCACCGAGACCGCTGACTTCAACGATCTGTTCCTGTTTGACTCCGGCGTTGATCAACTCACGGAAAATTCGCAATGCCCTGTGACACGACAGGCGCTGGTTGTAATCAGACGTGCCTTCGACGCTCGCGAACCCATGGACGAAGAAGGTGGCGCTCGCTGCCTGACGTTGCGCGAAACTGCGAACGTCGCTCGGGTCACTCTCGGTCATAACGTCCGAGTCGAGACAGAAGTGGAACTGCGCGAACTGTGGACCGCTGCTCATGTGCAGCAGATCCTTCGTCGGCTCATCGCACTCCACCTCGGGTTTGATGTCGCCGATTTTGCGCGGCGCGGCCTTGCAGGCCGGCTCCGGATCGGCTTTGTCCGCAACCTGTTCGAACACGATCGCAACGCGATTCTGTTCGGCCTTGCCAAACTCGCTGGTAGGTCCCTGAGATGCAGTCTCGATGCGGCTCTCGACTTCAGCCTCGAGCATCTGCGGGCTCAAGTTCGGATTAGCCAGGCGCGTCCGCAATGCCTTGCGAAACTCATTCGCGATCTTCGTCGCGCGATGACAAGCGAGCCGGAAGTTGTAGTCGCGTCTCCCTTCAGGGCTCGCGTAGCCATGGATCAGGAAACGCGCAGATCGCCGAGTCCTGCCGATCGCCGTTGGGATTCCATTTAGCTGTGAAGGATCGGTCAGTTCATCAGAGTCGAGACAGAAGTTGAAACGGTTCATTTCCGACAAGCCGGTATGCGTCGCGGTCGGACACATCGGCACGGGAATGACGTCGCCGCGTTTGGTGGGAACTTTCGGACACTGCGGCTTTTCAGGTGCGGTTGTCGTGCCGCCGCCATCGGCAGGCTGGCTTTCACCCTCCGCGAAAGAATCGAAGAGATCGTCTTCGGCGGTTCGCCGTTGCAGACGCGTGCGCGGCGGCGGTGGTGGCGCATCGTTTCGCGCGACCGTTTGCTGCGTGCCCGGAATGAGAGGACGAACGTTGGTAACCGGCGCGGGCTTCGCGGGCATGCTGGCGACGGCGTTGGCAACGGCGTCGGCCTGTCGTTCGTGTTCGTCGTTTGCTGGTCCAATGCCGAACGTCGCGGAGCGAGTGAGCCCGTGAGACTGTTGCAGAACGTGCGTCAACTCGTGGGCCAACAAGTTCTTGCCCGCGGTGGACGTCGGCGCGTATTGGCCGGCGTCGAAAACGATGTGCGAACCAACAGTGAACGCATGCGCGTTGACGGCGCGCGCCGACTCCACGGCCTTCGCGTCGGCATGTACGCGAACCTGGCTGAAGTCCTGATGAAAGCGCGACTGCATGAACGCGCGCGTCGCCGTATCGAGTGGCTGGCCCGGCGAATTGAGCACTTCGTGAACGATCGGCGGGATCTCCGTCGTCGTCTCAATGCCCGCTGCCCTTCTCTGTAACTTCTCCTCTTCCTTCTTCGCGCAACCCGTACACTGACCGCCGCCGGTATGGTTCCCGCAACCCGCACACTTCCGCTGCAACAGCAGACCCGCATTCTGCTGCGGTGCAGGTGCGACTGTGCTTGCGTGTGTGATTACTCGACTGCTCATCTCAAACTCATCTCAGGCGTTGCGATATAACCTCGCGCAATGTGCGTCGCTGATTTGATCGACCCGCCACGCGGGGGACGCAGGCCGCCGGCTCATCAGTCCGGCAGCCGTATGCGGGCCGAGGTTGATCAGGATGTGGCCCAACTCGTGGGCCAATGAGTCAGTATCGCCGTCGTTTTGGACTACGGCCGTGTTGCGCATCAGCGCGTGTGGCGAGTCGGACGCGATACAGGAGTATCCACTGCCGTTGACGCCGGTGAACGTTGCCGGGAAAAAGGCATGGAAACGAGCGCTGAAACCGTGAGCAGCAGCCCCGTCTCGGAATAGCCTGCGCTCTTCAGCAGAAGGACCACTACAATTATTCCCGGCTCTAAGATCCGTGTTGGTAAGCCAGGTTGCCGTCTCTCCCGGTCTTGCCTCGTGGTTGACTCCATGCTGCACCCGCACGTTGCATTGCGAGAAGATGGCGCTCGCCACCTGCACGTCGGTCGCAGGAGTGTGAGTGGAGCCATCCAGCTTGAGAGTGTCGACGGTTATCGTCTTTTCCGGTTGCGTGCGCGCGGCAGTGGGCGCGGCAGTCATGGTTCCCAGGATGATGGCGTTGTCGAGATGATCCGAGAGCGCCTGTTGTCTCGCCGTTAAGGGCCTGCCCGCGGCCCCAATGGCGTTTGCGACTTCAAGCAGGATCTGCGTGCCGGCGTCCTGGTCCGCAAGCCGTGCCCGCGCGCCGGCAAGCAAGTTCTCCAGAAATCCGAATGCGAGATCGAACCGGTCCGCGGGTGCGACTTGACTGAACGTCTCCCTTACGAAAGGCAACGCCTCGATCGGGTTTCTCGAAGCGCGTGCCATCAAATGAGTGCCACGCGCAAGCGGCGTAGTGACGCGGCCCAGGAAAGCAGTAACGTCAGCCGTCAATGTAGCTGCGGGAACAGCGGCAACCGCTGTCGCGCGCATGTCGAGCAGCGGCGCCCACGCCGGATCGAAGCCGCCGGCAAGCGCGCGAATTTGCAAGTGGTTCACGGTCGTCATACCGTTGGTGGTGTTGATCTCCGCCGGCAATGGGAAATTCAGTCCGGCGCGCCAGTCCGTCATGCTCGGCACTGGCAGGTGGTACCGGTTGTAGACCAGCAGCCCCTGCGCCATCTCGTCTTCCGTGAGCGGCGTCCGCGCGGTGACGACGGCTGGAGGCGCGCCCGGCGGAATCGCTTCGATGGCACTGTTCCAAAGTGGCAGTAGCTGCCGCGCCATCGATCTGATCGTGAGATCCTGGCCCACGATCACGCTGAGACGATCGCTGCCTTCACTCAGCAGTCCGCCCTGGACGGAAACGAGTCCGATTTGGGTGTCGGTCACGTTTGTCGGTTGAAATTGGAGACCGCTTCCGGCCACTCCGCCGAGCGTCATAACGTGGCCCACCGCATCCGGGTCTCTACGCGAGAGCATTGGCGTCGACGTTGTCGCTGGCGGGCTCGCGGGCGCGCCGTTTGTCATGACGCGTGCGGCAGTTTGATCCGCATCTGCTTCGAGCGGACTGTCGTGCGCGCCGATACTCAACTCGCCCTCGGATGGACCGCGGCCCTGCTGAACGACGTGCGCCAACTCGTGGGCCAACAAATGGCGGCCATTCGCTTCGCTCGGTCGAAACATCTGATCGGTGAAAACGATGTTCTGTCCGACGGTGTAAGCCGCGGCATTAACGGCCCGCGCGGATTCAGACGCACGCTGGTCGGTGTGAACACGCACGCCGCTGAAGTCGTGACGAAAACGCGGTTCCATAAACGCGCGTGTGGCGCGATCGAGTGGCTGGCCCGACGAGTTGAGTACGTCGTGCACGATTGGCGGCACCTGATGGTCTGTTCCAGTACCAACCGCTCTTCTTTGCAACGCGCCCTTCTGCTTCTCGCAACCGGAGCACTGGCCGCCCGCGACCGTGTGCTGTCCGCACGCACACTTCCGCTGGAGTACGAATCCTGATCCGCGCGGAATCGGAGCGAATGGCCCACGTGCTTCTGTTGCTCGGTTGCTCATATCTTGTCTTTCACGTTCGGCGGCGCAGATGGCGGGGTCGGCCCGGGTTGCGTTTTGGGTTTCGGCCTCGGACAAGGCTTCCCAATCTTCACTCCAGGACGCGCCTTGTTCAGTCCATCCACCAGTTTCGCGGCGTCGGAATCTTTGGCCGGATTCGCGGATGTATCAGTCACCCACGGAATGGTCCCGACGTTCGGAGTTAAAACGGGCACAGTGCTCGTAAAGAACCCGCTGCCCGCCTGCGGTGTTATTCGGGAAACGCTCGTATCGAGCTCGAGATCGCCGTGGTCCTGCCGCGGATCCTTGTTCTTCGCCTGCCCGACCCAACGCCATTCGGCGACCTGATGTGTCCGCCGCTGTGCGCCGTCCGGTTGGAACATCAGAAACATCCGGAAGTCTTCACGCACTTCCATCGTGCTGATCCGGGGTTGCTGTCTGACATTGACGCCCATGCCCGGACCATCGAGGGCCGTGAAGATCAGCGGTCCCGGAGTGCAGTTGTAAGGATCGCCGCCATCCAAAACGAAGTCGGCCGAGGCGAAGGTGTTGCGACTGCCGTCCTTGTAGACGATTTGCCGGAACGTCAAGACGTTTTGAACGAAACTGAGCTCGCCGCAATTGCGAGGCGTCATCATCGGCGACGCGGTGATCGTGATGCCCGGCGTTGCGGTCGTTCCGGCGCGCAGCACGATGAACGTGCCTTCCACGGTTAGTCCGACTTTATCTCCGATGATGTCGAGCGGGAGGTCGTTACCGTTGAACCCTGGTTGACAACCGGTCTGCGTTGGCGGCGTGGCCGGCCGTGCGAGTTTCGTCCGCGGCACTAACAACACGCGCACGGCACGGCTGCGAGCAAAGTTCTCCTGCGTCGTCCCAACTTCCGATTTCGCTTCGCCGACGACAGTGATGCGGATCTTGCTTTCCGGCACAGACTCATCCATCAGCGCCTTCTTCACCGCCTGCGCGCGCCTCTGGGCGAGAGCTTCATTACTCTGGGCCGTTCCGGTGGAACTGGCCTGGCCCTCGAGGTCCACCTGCTCTTCCGCGTCGCTCGGATTCAGCGATGCGTTGATCGTCTTTGCCAGATCCTTGATCGCTTTGAGGTGTTCGGGCTTCAACGTCGACTGGCCGACGTCGAAATTCCAGATCCGGTGCATGCCGGTGCGTTCTTCATCTACATGACCCCCGCCGGGAAAGTTGGTCTCGAAGACTTCCCGCTGCACTTGCGCGCCGGCGCCGTCACTCTGCTGAAGCACGTGGGCCAACTCATGGGCCAGGAGTCTCCGTCCTTCGGAAGAATGCGGCTGGTACTCGTCTTTTCCGAAAACAACGTTGCGGCCGAGCGTGTAAGCGCGCGCGTTCACTGCTCGCGCAGACTCCGCGGCTCGCGAATCCGTGTGCAGGCGAACGTCGCTGAAATCTACGGCACCGTCAGCAGGTTGGTGCGTCCTCACTCCCTCGGCCATGCGATCGGCCTCATCTTCGAGGCGATTGCGAACCGGACTCACTCGCGCAGCCAGCGGCTCCACGGGTGATGCATGAACGCGGATGCCGCTGAAATCGTGTGCGAAACGGCGCGAGAAGAAGTCCTGCGTGGCGTTATCGAGCGGTTGTCCGGCGGAGTTCGCGACCTCATTCACAATCGAAGGGACGCCCGGAAAGCTCTTCTGCGCTCCACTGCCCGGCGAACCTTTCTTCTTTTCGCAGTCGGAGCACTCGCCACCGCCGAAAGTGTGCTGTCCGCAAGCGCACTGTCGCTGCAACAGCGGGGCAGGGCCCTGCTTCGCGCCAGGAGCAGATGTTGAAACTGTCAGCCGGTTCGTCATGAATTTACTTCGTCGAAAGCTCCAGACCTGACAACTCTTCCCAATCCACGACCAGCAGATCGGCGAATGCTCGTAACGCGTCGCGTCCCTGTTCCGTCGTCTCGTCTTGTACCGGCGGTAAACGATCGAGACACTCGAGCGCCTGACGTCGTTCCTCGAGTGCGTTCCAGACGAGGAACTCGCGAGTGTCAATCGTGTTCAGAATCGCCAGCACGCGCTCCCCGCACGCCGGCAAAAGCCCGCAGTGAACAATCTCGTCAAGCTCTTCGCGCGCTTCGTGGTCGATAGCCAGGCCATACAGGACGGGAAGCGTCACTTTCCCTGCCGCGAGATCGCCGATGCCGTCAGGACGAAACACGCCGTCGAGATCGTCAAGAATCTGCATGAGCACGCCGAGATGCTCGCCAAAGGTGCCGCAAAGCTCAGCTTCATCCGTTCGATCGGCTCGCGCCGCCAACGCACCTGCTTCACAAGCCAATGCCAGCGCGGCGCCTGTCTTCCCGCGCATTAGCTGCCAGTAATCATCGATAGTGCGAGCGGCGCCACTCATCAGATCGAGGTCCTGTGCGCACGCCAGAGCGATCGTGTATCGGCCGAAAGCGTGCCTTGCTTCCTTCGACTCTTCGACTAAGGCTTGCCACGCGACTGTGAGCGCAGTCGCCGCCATGTTGACGGCGCGACCTGAGCCGACTTCACGCCAGAGACTTTCTTCCCGATCGCGGTCCTGAACGTCGTCGAACCAGCGCGTCGCTGCGATCAGAAACCCGCAAGCCGCAGCAACTGAGAGCGCCTTCTCGGGTTCACCGCTAACGGCTGCTGCACTCGCAAGCGGCAGTATCACGTGCGGCGGCAACTGCGTGTGGGTCAGGTGCCGGGCGATCTGTCGCTCAAATTCAGGCCATTCACAAGCACGCGCCAGAGCGTCGATGCGCTCTCGAATGTCAGGAAAGAATCTGGTCAGGGGATTGAATTGATCGCTCATGGCGCTGTCCCCCGAACTATCTGGTAGAGGTCGCCCATGCGGTAATACTCGACCCTCACACCTTTGCCGACGGCGTAGGTCTCCATCGTTTGTATGTTGGCGCCCGCCTCCGTGACATCCGCTTGAGTAGTGTCGTGCGCGAGGATGATGAACGAACCGGGCCTCGTGCGAGTGCCATCGGCCAATGCGTCAACGACGTTGGTGAATCGCCTCACCACGTCGTTCGTGCGTGCGGGAACTCCGGATGACTCAGCTTCCCACGTGTTGGACGTAACTTCCGCTCCTGTCGCCGAGCCGCCCCAGAGATGGAGATTGAGTGTTCTCAGCGTGGACATGACGAGGGCCACGTCAGTGCTGACAACGGCAGGTGTTCCGGATGGTGGTGTCCCGCCCGACAGCAATGCCCGCGCCGCGGCATTACTGGTCGACGTGGATCCGCCTTCCTGTTCTACATACTTCTTGACTTCCGAAAGTTCTCCGCCGGGCATGCGCCCGAAGTGCACATTGAGGCCCGCGGTCCGCAACTCGCCCGTGAACGAAGTCAAATCGTTCATGGCGTCCTGAGTTGTGTTGTAAGCCTTCGGCACGGCGGTGCCGAGATTGATCGGGAACCAGGCGGCGTGCGCAACCGTCGCATGCATTGAGTGGATGCCGATCTCGTCGCCCGCGGTCTGCCGTCTGACGAGTTGCTGGATCGAGTTAGTCCTGGCGGTGCCCGAGCCGAGCTGATTGCTCATGATGAACCAGGTGGCGGCTCGCGGTGACAGTGCGGTACTCATCCCGGGCGTCAGCGGAGTGGGGCCGTCGTCGACGGTCCACGCCAGCCGCACGATCTTACTTCCAGCGGCTGCCGCGCTTGGGCCGACGCTGTGGGTAGGCTGCGGTGTGCTTGCGGCTGGTTGTTGAGTTGGGGTCGGTTGTGTTTGGGGCGTGTGCTCCTCGTGGTCACCGCTACACCTGCTGCATCCGGCAACACAACGTTGCTGCATTCCAGGCGGCGCCGGAGTAAGCGCGGGCGTTGAGTCAGCGAGCGTCGCGGCACGGGCGCGAAGCTGGTCGCTCGAAGGCGTGGTCGTTTGTGCGAGCGCGTTGCGAAAAACCCCTGAACTAACTGAGACGCGCGGGGCGGCGGACTGTTGGGCCACGTGGGTCAGTTCATGAGCGAGCAGTGCGCGACCGAGAGGAAGGTCCGGACGGTAACGTCCCGGCGCGAGATAAATGTTTGACCCACTCGTCACGGCGTGGGCGTTCTGATTTTCTATCTGCGAAACGTCCCGATGCAATCGAACATTCGAGAAGTCGAACCCCAGTGATCGGCCGACGTGTTGACGAACTCCCTGTTCAGTTGCAGGCGCGTTCTGACTCTCAAGCCCAACGGTATCGGCTTCTGTTTCATGTGGGCCTGCACCAGCATGCTCGGCATGGACGCGAACCGTCGAGAAGTCGTGCGCGAAGCCCTGCTCGGGGTTGCCTGCGGGTTCGGCATCGGACTGGACGCTCGCGGAAGACTGCCGTTGCAGCAGCGTGCCGGAGGGCGACGCCGATTTCGAGTCGCGACCCGCTGGCGGTTTTGTTCTCAGCCGTGCGCTCATTGTCCAATGCCCTTGTAGACGGCCTGCGCCACTTGCTCGCCGAACGCACCGGGCGTGTCGTTTGCATTCGCGATCTGAATCGACGGCGCATTCAACGATCGCAACGCGATGCCCGGCGAAAGCTCGTTGCTTAATCCGTCCTGGACCAACAACCGCGCCAGCTCGCGTTCGAAAGCTTCCTGCATCAACGGGCGCTGGCGTCGATCCAGGTCGATGCCGTCCACGACGAGACGATCGATTTGAACGTTGATCCTCACGCTGCCGCCTCCTCGTCGCCGTTCGGATCCTCTTCGTCTTTCAAAGTTTCGGGCCAGTAAAGGTCAGCCTCGTTGACGAGGCGTTCGAGCTTGCCGAACTCCGCGCGCGCGGCTTCGAAGATCAACGGCATCGTGACCGGCTGGTTTGCTTTCGCGGCCAGGAACGCAGCGTTCAGCGCAACGTTGTGAATGTTGCCGCCGGTGAGGTTGAGCCGCGATAAGCGATCGAAGTCGAGACCTTTCGTCAGTGTTTCCGGCGGAAACACGTCGCGCCAGATCTCGCGTCGTTCCGCGAGGCCCGGAAACGGGAAGTTGACGATGAAGCGCAAGCGGCGCGTGAACGCCGCGTCCAGCGCGTTCTTCATGTTCGTCGCGAGAATTGCGAGACCGCGATACGCTTCAAGGCGCTGCAACAGATAGTTGATCTCGATGTTTGCGTACCGGTCGTGACTGTCTTTCACTTCGCTGCGTTTGCCGAACAGCGCGTCGGCTTCGTCGAAGAACAGGATCGCGCCGCCGTCTTCAGCCGCGTCGAACAACCGGCGCAGGTTCTTTTCAGTCTCGCCGATGTACTTGCTGACGACAGCAGAGAGGTCGATGCGATACAGGTTCAGCCGCAACTCATTCGCGATCACTTCCGCCGCCATCGTCTTGCCGGTGCCGCTGTCGCCGGCAAACAGCGCACTGATGCCGAGACCGCGATTCATCTTCTTGCTGAAACCCCACTCCTCGTAGACCTTCGCGCGCTGGCTCACCTGCGCCGCGATCTGGCGCAACAGATTCATCTCCTGTTTCGGCAACACGAGATTGGCCCACGTCGCCTTCGCGTCGAGACGTTGGGCCAGTTCATCGAGCCGCGGGCGAGTGCTGGCGAGACACTCGTCCCAGAGCCTTTCGTGAAGCGTGCGCTCGTCGCCCTCGGCGCTTTCGACCGACGTCGACTTCGCGATGCGATCGATCTCGGCGAGCCCGAGATTGAACTGGCCGGCGAGCTTGGCGGGACTGTCGGCAGCGGACTCGGCCAGCGTCAGATCCCACGCGGTCTGTTGTTCGCTGCGCGTCGGCTTGGCGACGTCGACGGTGATGGTCTGCGCGGTTGTGAACGTGCGAACGTCGCGCGTGTCGAGAAACACGAGGCAGTTGATGCGTGTCAGGAAGCGCTGCAACATCGACATGCGGCTCGTTTCGGCGCCTTCACCGGCCGGTTTATCGATCTCATTTGAATCGACGTAGAAAGCGATGGGCAGCAACGCGCTCTCGCGATTGATGAAGCGCGACAGCGTGTCCAACTCGGTCGCATTCGACGGCAGCCACTCGGCCGGCAAGCGATAGAGGTGCAGGCCTAACGTCGACACCGCGTGCCAGGCGATCAGTTGTTTACTCGCGGAGTCGTTGCCGGGCAGTTGGACCACAGGGACGTGAGACGAGTCGGGCTTCGTTTGCAGTTTGTGAATGATGGTCGCGGTCGCTTTCAGTTGCGAGTCAGGCAACGGCAGCGTGCCGCTCGATGGCTGGAGCGGGACCAGAAACGGCGCGAGACGATCGTCGATGTAGTTCAGTCCTTTCAGGTAATTGACGATGCGCTCGTCGGCGCGCAGGGCGCTGGTCGTGAGCGGTTGCGCGCCTGGTTGGTTGATCTCGACGAGCCGCCAGTATCGCAGCGGACGCTCAGGTGAAAGCGCTTCCCACGCCGGCTCCTCAAATAGGGCCAACGCCAAAGCGAACGTCGGATAAGGACGACTCGCGCTTCCCTGCGCAAGATTGCACAGCGATGCGATGCTCGTGTCGAGCTCGAGCGCCGCACAGAGCAACAACACGTTGCGCTCGAAGCGCGACAACCCGAAACGATCGGCGAGAATGTGCAACGCAGGAGCGGGATCCATCGTCACCGCTGTGTCCAACGTCTTCATTGCTTCCGCGATCTGCTCGTCGAGCGCCTGATCGCTTGCGGGCAGCAACAGACCGGCCGGCGTCGTCGTCGTGGGTGGCCTTTCAGCGCTGCCGCCGTGACCGAATAAACGCTGCAACAACGACGGCTCTTCGGTTTCGACTGGCGGCGCATCGACCGGCGCGGGCGGCGGCGCGGGCACATGACTCGACTCTCGAAGCGCCTGGCGTTGCAGCAACAGGCGCACCCAGTTCAGGGCGGCGGCCAGGTAACGAGCGTTGTCTTCCTGCCATTTGCTTGCGTCGCTCATGCGATTGTCACCCGTGGTCCAATGAACTGATTGAAGGTCGCGCTTGCGTTATTGGTATCGCGTTCGAGCCCGCTCTCCGCGCCGTCGACCTGCACGCGCACGAGGTAATCGGCGGCGGCCATGTCGAGGACGATGAACTCGATCGTGTCCGTATCGTCGTTGCCGGGCGCGATTCCGTTTTCGTTCGGCGCGGTGAAGACGTAGCCAAACGGCTCGCGGGTGTTGGGCGCTCCAAACTCGTTCAGGAACAGACGGACGCGCTGCTTTCTCGAGACGCGCGGCGTGAAGTTGACGGTGATCGTGCCTGTGATCAGTTGCGTCTGCGGATCGACTGCCGTCTGCAAAAACGCCGGCGGATTGGGCTGGATGATGATCGGCGCGAGCACGAAAGCGGCGACGTTCGACTCGAAGCCGCGATGTGGCGCCGGCGGTGTGCCCATCAAAAACTGATGTTCGATTTGCAGTCCCTGCACGCCGGCGCGCAGGTCCGCGGGCAGCGTCACCTTTACTTCACGGTCCGCTACCGACGTCGGTATCACCGGCGGCAACTTGCTGCCGCCGAAGTTGACCTGCGTCACGTCGCCGCGCAGCGCACGGCCGTTGATGACGATGTCACTCAACGCGACGATCGGTCCCGCGGCGGGCGCGTCGAGTCTGATCTCTTCAACGACGGGCGCGCGGAACGGCACGACGTAGACGTTGCGATCGAGCACCGGCAGTGACGTCGATGGTGTGTCGTCGGTTTCGATCAGGACCACCGTGCCCTGATACGTGACCGACAGCGTGTACTGCGTTTGAAAAAAGACGGCCCAGAGCTTCGACAGTTCTTCGAGCGTGAGCGACGTCGGCGTGAACTTAACGAGCTCGATGTCTTCAGCGAGGTTAGACAGCGCTAAAAACGGAAACGCGGGACTGTTGACGGTGCGGCGGATCTGTTCGCGGCTCAGGATAGGTTTGGAGTGCAGTGCGCGGACGGTGCTGCCCAACATGCGCTGCGGTTCATGCTGTGCCTCGGCGCCGTAAAACGTGAAAAGATAATGAAGATCGAGCGCGACACGCGGCTTCTGCATCAGCCGTCCGTTTTCGGCGCGTGTGGGCAGATCGGAATTGCGCCAGGCAGCGTTGGGCGTGACCTGATAAAGGTAAACGTTCACGCGCGTTCCGCCGAGCGCGGCGTTGGCGGCGTCGGGCCGCGCGGTGGTCACAGTCGTGCCGGGCACGTCCCTCTCGACTTCGCTTTGCAGGACCTGGGCCAGCGTCGCGGTGACAGTGGCGATCGCGAGGTGGTTGCTCACTGGGCACCTCGACTTCTCTGTTGCACGTAGTCGTCGAGCGTCATGATTTTTGGACCAGACGGGCGCTCGCGTCGCGGGGTTGTAGCGGGTGTGGCGCGCACCTCGATGCGTCCGATGGCGACGTTGACGACAGTCTCGGGTGGAAGCGCCGCCGGTGGTTGCACTTCGTCGGGCGGTTGGGCCAGTGGGGGAATGGATCGGGTCTTCCTCACGTGCGGCAACGGAAGCGGTTGCACGGCTGGTTTGGGCACCAAAGTAGTGAACGAGGAAGTTATCTCCTGTTTGTTGATCTCCTGATGACTTTCGATTTCGTTGATCTCGTGTCGATTTTGGATTTTGGTGATCTCGTGATGATTCTC
>DASURS010000220.1:0-2491 GCA_036279935.1 Pyrinomonadaceae bacterium | reverse complement strand
GACGCGCTTCGATACCGTTGCTTTATACGTTCCCGGCATGACTAATGGCCCTGACGGCGGTTCGAAATCAGCATCGGCGTCGGGTGGCGGCGGGGCCGAAAGGTTTGCCGCCGGATAGCGCAGGTCCCAAGTCAGTCGCTGCATGCCCGCGCCGACCGGGCCGGTGAGACGCCGCACGACCCGATCGCTCGAGTCGGTGATCGTGACGACAATCGCGGGCGCGTCTTCCTCTTCCTCCGCGCGCAGTTGCTCGCGTGTGGGCCAACCGACGGGCGCGCCTCGCCTGTCCGCTTCGCGCTCGCTCTCCTGGCGTTTCTCTTTCCTGGTCCTGATCGGCTCTTTCAGATACCACGTGACCGTTGCGCCGAACGGCGGATTGTCGGCCGTGTAATAACGTTCGCCCTGAAAACTCTTGCCGCGCCCGCCGAGCGGTTGCGACTGGATGTACATCAGCGCGTTCTTCATTGGAAATACTGCCGCGTCCTGTCGCAGCGATTCGGGTTTGACGAGCCGCAACGGCGTGTAGTCGTCGAGAATGTAGATTCCGCGTCCGAAAGTCGCGACGATCAGATCGTTCTCGCGTTTGTGAATGTTCAGGTCGCGAACGGCGATCGTCGGCAGGCCGCCTTTGAGTTGAATCCACTTTTGACCGCCGTCGACGGAGAACCACAGACCAAACTCAGTGCCTGCGAAGAGCAGGTTGGGATTGACGTGATCTTCCGCGATCGCCAGCACCGGACCGTTCTTCGGCAGGTTTGAACTGAGCGAGGTCCACGTGCGTCCGGCGTCCGTCGTCTTCAGCAGATACGGTTTGAAATCGTTGTTCTGATGATTGTCGAAACTGACGTACGCGGTGTTCGCGTCGTGATTTGAAGTGACGATGCGGCTGACGTAGGCCATGTCGCCGACGCCGGGAAACTTGTCGATCTTGCGCCAGTTCTTCCCGCCGTCTTCGGTGACCTGGACCAGGCCGTCGTCGGTGCCAACGTAAATGAGGCCGTCCTTCTTCTGCGACTCCGCGAGCGCGGAGGCGTTGCCGAAAAACGCGGTCGAGGCGTTTTTAGCGACCGCATCGATGCCCCAGACTTTGCCCATCACCGGCAACTTGTCGCGATCGAGATCGCGTGAGAGCTGCCCGCTGATCACCGTCCAACTATCGCCGCGATCGTCGGTGCGAAACAGTTTGTCGGCGGCAAAGTAAAGACGCGTGTGCGAGTGGGGACTGATGATGAACGGCGAATCCCAGTTCCAGCGCAGCGGATCTTCGCCGCGGCCGGGTTGCGGCTGGATGCCGATCCGCTCGCCGGTGCGTTTGTCGAACCGCACGAGCCCGCCGTTCTGAAGCTCGGAATAGATCGTGTTCGGATCCTCCGGATCGACTTGCGAACGAAAACCATCGCCGCCGTTCGTGACGAACCAGTCGGCGTTCGTAATGCCGGAAGCGCTGCGCGTGCGCGATGGACCACCGAAACTGAAGTTGTCCTGCGTGCCGCCGTAGATGTTGTAGAACGGCTTCGCGTTGTCGGTCGCGATGTCGTAGAACTGCGGCACCGGAAGGTTCTGTTTGAAGTCCCACGTCTGGCCGCGATCGAAGCTCTCGTAGATACCGCCGTCGCAGCCGACGAGATAATGGTCCGTGTTGTTCGGATCGATCCAGATGTCGTGATTGTCGACGTGCTTGTTGCGCTCGCCGAGACGCCGCAGCGTGCGGCCGCCGTCGTCCGAAACCATCAGGAAGACGTTCATGATGTAAATGCGATCGACGTCTTTCGGATCCGCGACGATGCGCGCGTAGTACATCGCGGTCGCATCAAACTCGTTGCGCCGTTCCCAGCTTCCGCCGCGATCGCCCGAACGGAAGATTCCGCCGCGCCGGTCCGCGGCTTCGACCGTCGCGTAGATGACGTTCGAATCAACGGGCGAGATGGCCAGGCCGATGCGGCCGAGTTGGACGGTAGGCAATCCGGCGCGCAGCTTGTTCCAGGTGGCGCCCGCGTCCGTCGACTTGTAGATCGCGCTTTCCGGGCCGCCGTTGATCAGCGTCCACATGTGACGGCGTCGTTGATATGAAGCGCAGTAGACCGTGTTCGGATCGTTGTGGTCTATCACGACGTCGGTGACGCCGGTGTTTTCGCTGATGTTGAGAATGTTCTTCCAGGTCTTGCCGCCGTCGGTCGTCTTGAACAGACCACGCTCGCCGCCCGGTCCCCACAACGGTCCCTGTGACGCGACGTAAACGATGTTCGAGTCTTTCGGATCGATCGCGATGCGTCCGATGTGTTCTGAAGTCCGCAGACCGACATTGCGCCAGGTGCGGCCACCGTCTTCCGACTTATAAACTCCGTTGCCATATGAGACGCTGCGCTGGCTGTTGTTCTCACCGGTGCCGACCCAGACAGTGAGTGGGTTCTTTGGATCGAGCGTGATCGCGCCGATCGAATACGACGCTTCGTTGTCGAAGATCGGAGTCCACGTGACGCCGGCATTGATC
>DASURS010000219.1:0-4156 GCA_036279935.1 Pyrinomonadaceae bacterium | reverse complement strand
TACACGGCCGACAATCCGCCGTTCGGCGCAACGGTCACGTGGTATCTAAAAGAACCGATCAGGACCAGGAAAGAGAAACGCCAGGAAAGCGAGCGCGAAGCCGACAGGCGAGGCGCGCCCGTCGGTTGGCCCACGCGCGAGCAACTGCGAGCAGAGGAAGAGGAAGACGCGCCCGCGATTGTCGTCACGATCACCGACTCGAGCGATCGCGTCGTACGGCGTCTCTCTGGCCCGGTCGGCGCGGGCATGCAGCGACTGACTTGGGACCTGCGTTATCCGGCGGCAAACCTTTCGGCCCCGCCGCCACCCGACGCCGATGCTGATTTCGAACCGCCGTCAGGGCCATTAGTCATGCCGGGAACGTATAAAGCAACGGTATCGAAGCGCGTCGATGGAGTGTTGACGCAACTGGGCCAGCCGCAACAGTTTGAAGTTGTGGTCGAGGGGCAGGAAAACATGTCGAGCGCCGATCGCGCCGCGCTCGTCGAGTTTCAGCAGAAAGCGGTTCGTTTACAGCGCGCGGTCAGTGGAGCGACGCAAGCTGCGAACGCATTGAGACCGAGGCTGACCGCGATCAAACGCGCGATCTCGGAAACGCCGTCGTTGCCGCACAGTCTGTACGACCAGGCGATGGCGCTGGAGAAACGCACGAACGAGATCACGCGCGCGTTGTCAGGCGACGCCGAGGCGCGGCGAAGAAACATGAACATGCCGCCGTCGATCAACGAGCGCGTTGGTTACGTCGTCGGCGCGCAGCGCATGTCGACTTCGCGGCCCACGCAAACCCAGGCGAACCAATACGCAGCGGCCGCGCATGACTTCGAAGGCGTGCTGGTCCAATTGCGGCAGTTGATCGAAGTCGATCTCGTGCGGTTGGAGAAACAGTTGGAGGCCGCAGGCGCGCCGTGGACGCCGGGCCGCATTCCCGAGTGGCGCGATCAGTAAGGAGCCGGCATGAAACGACATCTGGTAGATCTGGGACTGTTTTTATCGGTGTTTCTGCTATGTGTCTCGACACAGGCGCAAACGATCACGGACAAGGTGAAGGGCATGGAGAAGTTTCCCGGCTTCTTCACCTTCTACTGGGACGCAAAAGCCGGAAAAGTCTGGCTCGAGATCGACAAGTGGAACACCGAGTTTCTCTACGTCGAGTCGTTGCCGGCCGGCATCGGTTCGAACGACATCGGTCTCGATCGCGGACAGCTCGGCAGAAGCGCGATCGTTCGTTTCGATCGCAGTGGTCCACGCGTGCTGCTCGTCGCGCCTAACTACAATTTTCGCGCGGTGAGCAACAATCCGGACGAACGGCTCGCGGTGAAAGACGCGTTTGCCGAGTCGACGTTGTGGGGGTTCGAAGTCGCGGCTGAAGACTCCGGAGGAGTGCTGGTTGACGCGACGACGTTCTACCTGCGCGACGTTCATCAGGTCACAAACACGCTGCAACGAGGACAGCAGGGTAACTATCGACTTGAGCCGACTCGCAGCGCGTTCTATCTTCCAAACACGAAAAACTTCCCGCAAAACACGGAAGTTGAAACGACGCTCACGTTCACGGGCGAGCCGCAGGGACAGTTTGTTCGCCAGGTCGTGCCCGTGCCCGAATCGATCACCGTGCGCGAGCGGCACTCGTTTGTTCAACTGCCGCCTGCCGGTTACAAGCCGCGCGTGCTCGATCCGCGCGCCGGTTATTTCGGCATCGACTTCATGGACTTCGCGACGCCGATCGAAGAGCCCATCACGAAGCGTTTCATCGCGCGTCATCGGTTGCAGAAGAAGGATCCCTCGGCGCGGGTGAGCGAAGCGGTGGAACCGATCGTCTACTACGTCGATCGCGGAGCGCCCGAACCGGTGCGTTCGGCGCTCGTCGAAGGCGCGCGCTGGTGGAGTCAGGCGTTTGAAGCGATCGGGTACAAAGATGCGTTTCGCGTCGAGGTCATGCCGCCGGACGTCGATCCGATGGACGTGCGTTACAACGTCATTCAGTGGGTGCATCGATCGACGCGCGGCTGGTCCTACGGCAGTTCGCTCGTCGATCCTCGTACGGGCGAGATCATCCAGGGGCGCGTCTCGCTCGGATCGTTGCGCGATCGGCAGGACTTTCTGATCGCGGAAGGTTTGATGGCGCCGTACAACAACACGCGCACTGCGTCGCCGAAACTGCTCGACATGGTGCTCGCGCGTTTGCGCCAACTGTCGGCGCACGAAGTAGGCCACACGCTCGGTCTGCAACACAACTACGCCGCGAGCCCGGTCAGTCGCTCTTCAGTGATGGACTATCCGGCGCCGCGCGCGAAACTCAACGCCGACGGTTTGCCTGATCTTTCCGAAGCTTATGCAACCGGCATCGGCGAATGGGACAAGGTCGCGATTGCCTACGGTTACCAGGATTTTCCTGTGGGAACGAATGAATCGCAGGCGCTCGATACGACCTTGAGCGCAGCGTTTGCCCGCGGTCTGATGTACCTGACGGACCAGGACGCGCGTCCGCCGAGCAGCTCCAGCTCCGTGGCCCATCTTTGGGACAACGGAACGAATGCCATCGACGAGCTGACAGACGTGATGAAAGTGCGCGCTGCGGCGTTGCGTCGCTTCGGCGAGAACAACATTCGCGAAGGCGCGCCGGTGGCGACGATCGAAGACGTGCTCGTGCCGCTCTACATGTACCACCGCTACCAGGTCGAAGCGGCGGCGAAGGTGATTGGCGGTCAGGATTACACGTTCAGTTTGAAAGGGAAGGGCGATCGCAATCCGCAGATTGTCGCGCCCGAAGAACAGCGGCGCGCGCTCGCTGCTGTGCTCGACACGCTGAAGCCCGATGCGTTGTCGCTGCCGGAACCGTTGCTGCGATTGATTCCGCCGCGTCCGGTTGGTTATCCGCGGAACCGCGAGCTGTTTCGCACTCGCACGCAGCCGGTGTTCGACGCGCTCGCGCCCGCGGAGGCGATTGCCGATCATGTCAGTGGGTTTTTGTTGAACCAGGAACGCGCCGCTCGCCTGGTCCAGTTTCACGCTCGCGATCGGCGCAATCCGAGTCTCGGAGAAGTAATCGACAAGATTCTGGCGTCGACATGGAAAGCGCCGGCCGCGAATGGTTACGCCGGCGAGATCCAGCACACGGTCAACGCCATCATTCTCAACGACCTGATGTCGCTGGCCGCGAACGAGCGCGCGTCAAACCAGGTGCGCGCGATCGCGTCGTGGAAAGTGGAACAGCTCAAGAACTGGGTCGCGCAGCAGCCGCGCGCGACGATGGATGAAAACCACCGGGCGTTTCTCTACTACGCGCGCGAACAGATCAAACGTTTTCAGGACGATCCGAAAAAGCTGAACCTGACACAGCCGCAAGCGCCGCCCGACGGACAACCGATCGGAACGTCGCTCGAAATGCTCCTTGGAACAGATGATTGCGGCTGTGTTTATTTGCATTGTTTGCGGTAGCTAAACTGGTGAACTAAGAACAAGTCAGGAAGGGGGCAAGCAAAGCGCGCCCCCGCTGGCTTGCGCAAAAGCGGGGGCGTTGCCCCCTTCCGGACTTGTTCTTGCAACCTCAGTGTCCTCGGTGTCTCTGTGGTTGATGAATTCCGAGTAAAACCACACCACCGAGACACAGAGGACACTGAGGTTGCACAGAGGATCCCCAGAACAAGGACTTTTTGTGGATAGCTGTTTGCGGTAGCATTGGTGCTCCATGCAGGGACCCGAAGAGTACGTCGGCCAGACTCTTGACGAAAAATACCGCCTCGAAGAGATGTTGGGACGTGGCGGCATGGGCGCAGTCTATCTGGCCACTCACCTCGGGACCGAACGCTACGTCGCCCTCAAACTGATCTCCCCGCAGTTCATGCGCAATCGCGAGTTCGTCGAGCGCTTCAAGCGCGAGGCGCGTGCGGCCGGGCGGCTGCGTCATCCGAACGTCGTCGACGTCACTGACTTCGGCTTCGCGAAAGTGAAAGAGGGCCAGGTCGCTTACTTAGTGATGGAGTATCTCGACGGCTGCACGCTCGGCGACGTCCTCGCCGAAGAAAAGCGTCTCCCGCTGGAGTGGGTCGGCGACATTCTCGAACAGGTCTGTTCAGCAGTTCACGAAGCACATCAGCAGGGAATCGTCCACCGCGATCTGAAACCCGATAACATCTGGTTGGAACCCAATCGCCTG
>DASURS010000218.1:0-3703 GCA_036279935.1 Pyrinomonadaceae bacterium | reverse complement strand
TCGAGTAACAGGCGACGCCGATCCCGATATGCCGTCCTTCGCGGCGCGCCTCTGCCTGCTCATCAGGGAAGTCCTTGTGACCGATCAGCTCGAGCGCGCGATCAAGACACTCGTGGTAACTGCCGCTGTCGTAGACCACTTTCGTCTCGTCCAGATCCGTAAGCCCCGTGTGATACGGAAACTCTTCAGTCGTAAGCAGATTGCGCCGGCGAATCTCGATCCGGTCGAGCCCGAGGCGCTGCGCGGCGATGTCCATCATCCGTTCCATCACGTAAGCCGCCTGCGGCTTGCCCGCGCCGCGATACGGTGCAGTCGGCGTCTTGTGTGTAAACGCCATTTCACACTCGATGCGGTAGTTCGGCACGCGATACGGACCAGGCACCGCAACCGAGGTGACGTATGGCACGACGATGCCGATCGGCGTGTATGCGCCCTGGTCGTAAACAAAACGGTCCGCCAGCGCGAGGATTGTTCCGTCCGCCGCGAGCGCCAGCGTCGCCTCGTGCACCTGTTCGCGTGCCTGATAACTTGCCGTAAAACTCTCGCGCCGATCTTCGCGCCACGCGACGGGACGGCCGAGTCGCATCGCCAGCATCGGCACGAGCGTGTATTCGGAGTAATGCCGATTCTTGGGTCCGAAAGCACCGCCGATGTCCGGCGCGATCACGTGAACGTCCGCCGGCGGCAGGTTGAGTTGATCGGCGATGACGCGGCGTTCCATGTGCGGCGACTGCGTCGTCATCCAGACGGTGAGCTTGCCGGATTCAAACGAAGCTGTGATCGCACGCGTTTCCATTGACTGTGCGCTGACGCGTCCGATCGTGAACCGTTCTTTGACGACGACAAACGCGTCTTTCAACGCCTTCTCGACGTCGCCGACTTCCTGACCGAAACCGCCTGCACGGTTGTCGGGAACATCGTCATGGACCAGCGGCGCGGAATCTTTCAACGCCGCCTCGGGATCGACGGCGGCGGGCAACGGCTCGTACTCGACGTCGATCAACTCACGCGCGTCTTCAGCGAGATAGACGTCTTCGGCAACGACGATCGCCACCGGCTCGCCGGCGTACCGCACGACGTCTTTAGCGAGCGGATAAGGCATGCGCGAGACGAGCGCCGGATGCGGCTGCACTTGCGGAAACGGTTTCGCGACGCCGGCAATGTCGACGAAAGAGAGAACGGCGAGGACGCCCGGCGCGAATCTCGCCGCGGCGGTTTCGACGTGCTTGATGCGCGCATTCGCGTACGGACTGCGAAGCACGACAGCGTGCGCGAGCCGCGGAAGTTTTATGTCGGACGTGTACGTGCCTTCACCGCGGAGGAGTCGTTGATCTTCATGACGTCCGATCGAAACGCCGACGATCTCGTTCGCCGGCGTTTGATCAGGCGCGGGCTGAGGTTCGTCGTGCGCAGTTTCGAGCACGGCCTGGACAATGCCTTTGTAGCCGGTGCAGCGGCAGAGATTTCCGCGCAGCGCTTCTCTGACTCCCTGTTCGGTAGGATCGGAATTGTTGCGAAGAAACGCGGTCGCATTCATCAGGAAACCCGGCGTGCAGAACCCGCATTGCAGCGCGTGCCGCCGGTGAAAAGCCTGTTGCAGTTTGCACGGCTCGCCGTTTTGGGCCAGTCCTTCGATCGTTGCGATCTCGTGTCCGTTTGCCTGGACCGCGAGCATCAAACACGAGCAGATCGGCTCGCCGTCAAAGAGCACCGTACACGCGCCGCAAGCGCCGTGCTCGCACCCGATGTGCGTGCCTTTCAGTCCGAGCTCGTCGCGCAGAAAGTCTGCCAATGTCAGGCGCGGCGAGACTGACCTGCGCCACTCTTCGCCGTTGATCGTCAGACTGATTTCGCGGTTATCCATTGAAATATAGCCCCGCTCTTTTTGCGGCGCGCAACAGCGTGCGCCTCGTGAGCGCGCCGATCAGTTGGCGACGATAGTCTGCGCTCGCGTGTATGTCGCTTTGCGTCTTCATCTCGGCCTGCACGCGTGTGACGACGGAGTCGACGAGCGAAGGTGTCAGCGGTTTGCCTTCGAGCAAAGCTTCAGCGGCACTCGCGCGGCGCGGCACGTCAGCGAGCCCGAAACTCGTGATACGCGCGCGCACACAGACTCCATTCGCTGGCGACAACAGCACCGCCACGCCCGCGAGGGCAAAATCTCCCGGTCTGCGGCCGACTTCTTCGATGGCCCAGCCGTCGCCGTGCTGCCAGCGCGGAAACGTGACGTGCGTGAGCATCTCGTCGCGGTCCATGATCGTCGTGTGCGGTTTCCTGAAAAAGTTCTGGGCCGAGACGACGCGTTCGCCGCGCCGGCTTTGCAGCGTGAATCGCGCGCCCTGAGTGACAGCCACTGCCGGAAGCTCGGCGGAAGGATCCGCATGGGCCAGGCTGCCGCAGATAGTGCCGCGCGAACGCGTTTGCACGTGCCCGATGAGGGGCAGCGCCTCCGCGAGCAGCGGGTTGATCTCCGCCAGTCCTTCGTGCTTCGCCAACGCCAGCTGCCGCACAATCGCACCGACCTTCAATCCTTCGTCATCGTCAGCCATAACCCGCAGTTCATCGAGGCGATTGATGTCGATCAAGGCGCCGGGCTTTGCCATTCTGATTTTCAACATCGGCAACAGACTCTGCCCGCCGGCGAGAATCTTCGCGCCGCGATCGAGATCGTTCAGCAGCGAAAGCGCATCCTCGAGCGTGGCCGGATCGAAATAATCGAATGGCGGTGGTTTCAATTGCGTTCACCAAATCCGTGTTTCTGGCCGCACTTGTGACACTCGGTCGGCGGCTCAGTGTTGTCGACCGTGTGCTGTACCGGTGGCAGGGTTTGCAGATAAGCGAAGAGATCTTTTAGATCGTCGTCGCTCATGTTGCGCAGGTAGACCCACGGCATGATCGGGTTGAGAGCGCGCGCGCCGACGTGGCCCGTGCGCATGACCTTGAGAAACAGTGCTTCGTCGTAATACGAGATCCCGCTGGCGTCGGGCGTGATGTTCGTTACGGCGACGGCGTTCGGGCCTTCGCCCATCACGTTGCCGCCAGCGAACTCCATACCGACGATGGTCGGGCTCATGCGTCCGCGCGGCGTGTGACAACCTTCGCAGTCGCTGATCTGGGCCAGGTACTTGCCGCGGCTGACGGCGGTCGAAGTGTTCGGGTTCGGCACCGGAGTGTTGAGTGGTTCGGGAAGAATGTTGAGCATCAATGAGAGCGGAAATGGCGTTTTGGTCTGCGGCACCTTTTCAGAGATCGACTGGATGCCGCGCAGATAGACCACGACTGACGCGAGGTCTTCGTCTGAGAGACGGCTGAATGATCGGTACGGCATCAGTGGGAACAGCGCGCGTCCGTCGTGCCCGATGCCTTCGCGAATCGCACGCGCGAGCATGTCGTCGGTCCACTTGCCGGCGCCGGTTTCCGGATCGGGCGTGATGTTTGGCGAGAAGAGCCACGGGAAACCGCGTTCGGTCCAGTTGCGTCCGCCGCCTTTGGTGCCGGCCAACGCCGGCGCGCCCGGAGTCTGGTAATCAGGCTGCGAGTGACACTCGAAGCAGTGCAGTGGGCCTTCGACGAGGTAACGGCCGCGTTCGAGACGCGCACTCGACGCTTCAAATTTGCGATCCGTCAAAGGACGCACTCTTGGTCCAATGAACGGGCGCCAGCCGATGGTGGCGGTGATCGCGATCACGAGCAGTCCGATCAC
>DASURS010000217.1:0-3399 GCA_036279935.1 Pyrinomonadaceae bacterium | reverse complement strand
GAAACCAGGCTCCTCGCTCTGCAGCAAAATTAACAAAAACCATTCGACCCTTTTCGTCTTCGGGTTTCGCGTTCTTAAGTGAGGGAAACATCACTTCAGAACACATCACACATCAGGGGTCATGCTAAAAACACAAATTTCACGAATTGCGCTCGCAGTCGTCTGTCTAATCACAGTCACCGGAATTGCGAGTGCTGACACCAAGGTTAAGTCGCGCCAGACCAACGGCGGTCAGACGTACGAAAACACCAGTTACATCAAAGGCAAACGCCAGCGCACGGAAATGAACAACGGCCAGATGGTCGTCCTGCAACAATGCGATCTGCGGCGAAACATCCAGATCATGCCGCAGGCGAAGGCTTACGTCGTCCAGCCGTACGACGACGCGTCGACGGCGAGCTCGACCGGCCGCGCCACTTCGCAACCCGGCGCCACGAAGAAGGGCGGCGTGGTGACCTCGACTGTCACAACGAAAGACACCGGCGAGCGGAAGCAGATGTTTGGCTATACCGCGCGCCACATCATCACGACGATGGCAACGGAGTCGAGCCCCGACGCGTGCTCGCAGACGAAGAGCAAGATGGAGATCGACGGTTGGTACATCGACGCGGCGTTCGCCCTCGACTGCGACAGCGGGCTCGCTTACAAATCGTACAGGCCGCCGCAGAGTGGTGGTTGCCAGGATGAGTACGTGACGAAGCAGATCGGGACTGCGAAGCGGGGTTATCCCGTGTGGGAAAAGATGACGATGTTCGATCAGAATGGCGCGCCGAGCTTCTCGACGATTAATGAGGTAGTCGAATTTTCGAATGCGACGCTCGATGCGAGCTTGTTCGACGTACCCGCCGACTATCGCGAAGTAAAAGACTTGGCCAGCGCTTTTAGTTCAACCACTTCGGAAACGGATGAAGACAAATCCGTGCCTGCTGAACCCGAAACCAAGCCCGAAACCAAACCGGAAACTAACCCCGATCCCAAGCCAAAATCGGATCCTGTCAAGAAGATCAATCGCGCCCTGCGCTGGCCATAACTTAAAACTAACTTCCTGGCATCACGCCCGTCTTCAAGTACGAAGACGGGCATTGCCGTTCTACAGGACACTCCGCGCACAACGGATTCCTCGCCTTGCAGATCTTCCGTCCATGCGTAATCAGCAGGTGCGGGAAGATCACCCAGTCCTTCTTCGGCACGATCGGAATCAGGTCCTGCTCAATCTTCTCGGCCGTCTTCTGTTGCGTGAAGTCGAGACGGTGTGACAATCGCGTCACGTGCGTATCGACCACGACTCCCGACTTGATCTCAAACGCATTCCCGAGCACGACGTTCGCCGTCTTCCGCGCCACGCCCGGTAGTTCCAACAACTCGTCCATCGTCTTCGGCACAGCGCCGTCGTACTGCTCGGTCAACATCTTCGCCGTGCCCTGAATCGACTTCGTCTTGTTGCGAAAGAAGCCGGTCGACTGGATGTCCTTCTCGAGCTCACGCGGAGACACCTTCAGATAGTCTTCCGGCTTCCGGTACTTTCGGAACAGGTCCGCCGTGACCATGTTGACGCGCTCGTCCGTGCATTGCGCCGACAGAATCGTCGCAATCAGCAGCTCAAATGCGTTCGAGTGGTTCAGCGAACATTTGGCGTCGGGATACGCGCGCTTCAATCTGCGAATGACGTCGCGCGTACGCGCCTTCAGCTCCTCCATGCTTTCGCGTTTTGCCATCTGCTTTGTGCCTTTTCGTGTCTTCTTTTGCGCCTTTTGTGGGTACGGCTTTTCGTGGTTATCCTGTTCTCTTCAGTTTACCCGTCTTCTTGGCCCAGGCCTCGACGCGTATAAATACCATCAAGCCGAGCGGCAAGAGTATCGCGCCCATCACGGCCAGGACCAGCAGCTCGTGCGAGACAGCCGACAACGGCGCACCGGCGAGCAACTCCGGCGTCGTCGCACTGTTTCCCACACCGAATAACTTCCGGCAAGCAGACAGCGTGTAGGTTGCCGGCGAAATCGCCGAGAGCGGTTGCATCCAGGCTGGCAGTACTTCGACCGGATAATAAACGCCGGAAACCAGCAGAAGCGAGCCTTGAAAGATGTGCGTCGCCTCCGCGCCTCGTTCCGCGCTCATCACCGGAAACACGGCCGCGAAGAGTCCGAGCCCGACGAACGCCAGCGTGCTCACCGCGAGCACGACGAGCACGCCGAACAGGTTCGCGCCCCGCAGCGTCAGGTTCGTGAACGCCATCAGCCCAAACAGCACGATCACGCTGGTCACAATGCTGTTCAGCAGTGAAAACAGACTGACCCCCAGCAAGTGGACCGCGCGCGACACGGGCGCCATGAACGTGTACTCGAGCGTGCCTTCCCACCGCTCGTACGCGATCGACATCGCGATCTCGTTGTAGAGCCACGACAGGTAGTTCCACAAAAGCGCGCCGACCACGAGCGTCAGCGTCAGGTCAGGCTTGTTCTCGGCCACGCCGATCAACGCCACCGTCGCGGACGTCACGAGAGCGTAGAAGTTGAACACGATCACCCAGCCGATGTAACGACGCGTGATGTGATAGCCTCGAAAAAGAAAGGCCCACGTCTGTCGCATTGCTGTTTCCATAATTAGTCTCCTACTGTTGCCACTTCCTCCTCTTCGACGATCTTCTCGCCGGTCAGGGCAATGAAGGCGTCGTCGAGTGTTTCGGCGCCGGAGCGCCGCATTAGAGCTCGCGCCGTTCCTTCGGCGACGAGCTTGCCGTGCGCGAGAAAACCGATTCGCGCGCAAAGACGTTCCGCTTCCGCCATGTCGTGCGTCGTCAACAGGATCGTCGTGCCTTCGCGCTCACGCAGGTTCTCGAGAAACGACTGCACGTCGCGGCGGCTCTTCGGATCGAGCCCCGTGGTCGGTTCGTCGAGCAGCAACACCGGCGGATTGATCATCAGCGCTCGCGCGATGCTGATCTTCTGCTGCATGCCGCGGCTCATCTCTTCGAGCGGCGTCGAGAACTTCGCGTTTTCCATCCCCAACTCGTCGAGGATCTGCATCACGCGATGCTCCGCCTCGCGCGCCTTCTGTCCGTAGAGCAGCGCCGTGTACAGCAGGTTCTCGCGCGCCGACAGCTTCTTGTAGAAGGCCGCGTCGACGCTGACGCGCCCGATGTTGCGGCGCACTTCGTCCTGTTGCTCGGGCAGGCTGTAGCCGAGCAGTTTGACCTCACCGGAGTCGGCGATGAGCAGCGTCGAAAGGATTCGGATTAAGCTCGACTTGCCCGAACCGTTTGGGCCAAGCAGACCGTACGTCTCCCCTTCCGCGACGCTGAACGAGACGTCGTCAACGGCACACAGTTCGGAGTACTTCCGAAATCCAATGCGTTTGCGGAAACTTTTGCGAAGGTTCCGCACCTCAATAGCCGTTCGTTGC
>DASURS010000216.1:0-11853 GCA_036279935.1 Pyrinomonadaceae bacterium | reverse complement strand
CCCGACCAACTGGTCGAACTTCATCGGGATCCAGGGCCAACCTCGGGTGATGCAGATCGGAGCTCGTTTTACTTTCTGAGCTTCACCTGAGTCAGAACAACAACAACGGGCTGAAGCTTTCGCGGCTTTGGCCCGTTTTTGTTTCGTCGTATTATTCGAGCAATTCGTGTTGACCACAGGAGGCGGAACATGGCTCGAGCCGTTTTTCTCTTAGTTCTGGCGTTCTTCTCCGCTCACGCATTCGGTCAGGCCCCGGATCGCAAATCTCAGTTGGGAATCGGCGGCGGCTCTTACACGCTCTTCGGCGACCTGCTGGTTGACGAGGGTAAGACGCCAGGCTCAAAGCCGCTTGTTTACGAAATCGTTCTCAACAACATCGGCGGCACTCCCGCCGGAAGACAGTTCATCAGCGCCGGCGGGCGCTATCAGTTCATAAACCTGGGCGCCGGTCAATACGAACTCATCGTTCTCCTGGACCATGAAGAGGTGGCACGCACGCGCGTGGAAATTTTGGCGGGCCCGGCCCAGGAACGAGTTCGCCAGGACCTGAACCTCGCGTGGAAACCGGGCGCGAAACCAAAACCAAGTTCAATTTCCGCCGCCGACTTTTACAAGCGCTCCGCGAATAACGAAAAGCTTTTTGTAAAAGCGAAGGAAGCTACCGACCAGAAACGCTACGACGACTCGATCGTGACGTTGCAGGAACTGACTGCGGCCGATCCGCACGATTACCAGGCATGGGCCGAGCTCGGCACGATCTATCTCTTCAAACGGAATTATGACGAGAGCGAGAAGGCATATCAAAAGAGCATCGCTGAACGACCGGAATTCTTTCTCGCCCAGATGAACCTCGGCCGCCTGCGCATGATGCGCAATAACTTCGAAGGCGCTATCGAACCGTTGACTGCGGCCGTCGACATCGAGCCGGCGTCCGCTGACGCCAACGCGTATCTCGGCGAGGCTTATCTTCAGATCAAAAAAGGCTCGAAGGCGGTCGTGTATCTCAATCAGGCCATAAAACTCGATCCAACCGGCAAAGCCGACCTGCACCTGCGTCTGGCGACTCTCTACAACGCCGTCAACATGAAAGATAAGGCCGCGATCGAGTACGAAGAGTTTTTGAAGAAGAAGCCGGACTATCCTGACGCTAAGAAACTTCGCGACTACATCACCGCCAACAAACCTAAACAATAATCCACTATGAACCTGGCGATAATCGTGCTCCTGGGCGCGACCTTGATCGACGGATCGGGTCGCGCACCGTTGAGAAACTCTGTTGTCATTCTGCAAGGTGATTCGATCGTTGCCGTCGGCTCGCGCAAGCAGGTGCGAGTTCCGGCAGGCGCTCGCGTTATCGACGCTCGTGGCCTTGTCGTAGCGCCCGGATTTATCGACGCTCACAACCATTCCGATCGCGGATTCAACGACGATCCTTCCGCTGCCTCGCAGGTGTCCCAGGGCATCACGACGGTCGTCGTCGGACAGGATGGCGGTTCGGCGTATCCGATTGGTCCTTATCTAAAGAGGCTCGACGACAACCCGATCGCGTTGAACGTACTGACGTTCGTCGGACACGCAACCGTGCGGGCGCGCGTGATGGGTGAAGACACGAAACGTCACGCGACGGCAGCCGAGATCGAAAGCATGCGGCAGATGGTCGAACAGGCGATGCGTGACGGTGCGATCGGCTTGTCGACGGGACTCGAATACGAGACCGGCAAGCCGGCGTCGATCGATGAAGTGATCTCACTCGCGCGCGTGGCGGGCAGGTTTGGCGGTATGTACATCAGTCATATCCGAGACGAAGCCGACCAGACTTTCGAAGCGCTTGACGAGGCGATTCGCATCGGCCGCGAAGCCCATCTGCCGGTCCAGATTTCACACATCAAGCTCGGCAGCGTTGCCGTTTGGGGCAAGGCGAGTGATGCAGTGGCGCTGATCAGTCGCGCGCGAGCACGCGGGCAGGACGTCACCGCCGACTGTTACCCGTATGACGCGTGGAGCTCGACGATCCGCGTGCTGATCCCGAGCGGGCGGCACGACGATCCGGGCGACGTGGCGCGTGGTCTTGCCGACGTCGGTGGACCGGCTAACGTAACGATCGTCAGTTGCGACGCGCATCCGGAGTACGAGTTCAAGAACATGGAAGAGATCAGCAAGCACGAGGGCATCACGCCGGTCGAGCTGTACATGAAGATCGTGCGCGACGGCGGCGCCGGAGTTGTTTGTCACTCGATGAAGGACCAGGACATCGAAACGTTTTATCGACAGCCGTGGGTGATGGTGAGCAGCGACGGCGGGATCGGATCGCGACATCCGCGAGGCGCTGGTTCGTATCCGCGAGTGTTGGGACGTTACGTTCGTGAGCTTCACTGGCTGACGTTGCCGCAGGCGATCCGGAAGATGACACTGCTGCCTGCGAGCCGTTTCAAGTTGCGCGACCGGGGATTGGTTCGAGCGGGTTACAAAGCGGATCTGGTGTTGTTTGATCCCGCGACGATCATCGATCGTTCGACGTTTCAGAAGCCGCAGTTGATCGCGGAAGGCGTGAAGCGTGTGTTTGTGAACGGTGAAGAGGTTTGGGCGGATGGAAAAGCGACCGGCAACCGTCCCGGAAAAGCGTTAAGACGAGGTAAATAGGTAAACGCCGGTCTTTCTGTCAGTCAAATAGAAGTCCTCGATCCGGTAACCGCCGTCGAGCGCAAGCGTGAAAGCCGCACGAGTCGTGTCGCGCCAGACTTCCGGATTCGCCTCGCTCGGAATCTCGATCATCACTCGGCTACTCAAATCGGTGCCCACCACAGGTTCGCCATTTGGGCCAACGCGAACTAAAGCGGGCACGTCGAGGTTGGGAGTCTTCGGTGGTTCCTTTCGATCGACTCGCGATACAACGCGTTCACTATCCAACAACCAACTCACCCACAAACGATCCGTCCCGAACTGATGAAGAAAACTCGACGTCTCGCCGTAATAGTTGACGAGATAGCGATCCGCCACGACTCCGAGCTTCGTGAAATTCAGGTACGCGTTGCGCGACTGCAAGGGATCGAATGTCCACGTAATGCGCTTCACGCCAAGCGCAAGCGCCGCCTCGCGCTGCGCGCACTTCAAGAGATAACCGATACCGTGCGACCGGTACGCGCTCGTCACGCCGAGCATGTCCGAATGGATGATCGTTTCGCCGTTCAGTATCCCCGGAAACCCGAACACAAATCCGACCATCCGTTTGTCGGCAAACGCGCCCATTAGTATCGCGCCGACTTCCTTCTGCGGACGAAGAGCAAGCGCCGGCAACACGTCGAGATCCGAAACGCCCCAGATCTCGCGCTGGAGATCCTCGATCTCACGCATTTCTTCCAATGTTTTGATGTCGCGAATGACGATTGTTTGGGGAGTCAAGTCAGATGAGTCCGTTGATGAGATCCTTGAGCCAGTTGACGTCTATGGGTTTGGTTACGTAAGCGTTGAAACCGGAAGCTTTCGCATCGGATCGGAACCCGGTTTCATGATGGGCCGTGATCGCGATGATGGGCACATTTTTGAGATCCTGCTCCTCGCGGATCAGTTTTGCGGCCGCGAAACCGTCCATGAGCGGCAGACTCAGGTCCATCAGGATCACGTCAGGCGCCTCACGGCGCGCGCTCGCGACGGCGGCCTGTCCGTCGCCGGCTTCGGTCACAATGAATCCCTGGTCTTCGAGCGCGAGGCGCATGAACAGGCGCGTGTCCTCGACGTCTTCAACCAACAACACCTTGAGGTCCCTTGAATCCCTGTCTGTCATGGAGTTTGAATTGAAACACGGATAACGCTAATCTAAAAGCACTTTTAATCAGGCGAAACAAATTTCCGTGCGGCGTCGTTAAAGAGCCGAGTGTCAATTTTTCACACCTTTTGAGGCGGCAATATGAAACGCATAGTGATAGCCATTTTGCTCGTGGTCGTTGCCGGAATCGCCGGTATGGTCGTCCGCTCCTCGTCCAGAGGCGAATTCCGAGAGCTTGCTGCTTCGCATAGCGCGCAGGACGTGAGCGACGTGATTCGGCAGAGTTTCGAGCTTTCGCCCGGCACTCAGGTCGAACTGATCGGCTTGAACGGGTCGGTGACCGTCGAGACTTCGGACAGTCAGACTGCCAATGTCGTCGTCGAACGCACCGCCTCCAGCCAGGACGCGCTGGATCGCCGCCGCGTCGTGATCGAATCGAGCTCGGGCAGTCTCCGCATCCGCGGCGAGAAAAGTAACACCGGGTTTTTCAGCCGGTTCTTCGGCGGTTCAGAAGCGCGTGAACGCGTTACGTTGAAGCTGCCCCGCGAGGTCTCGCTGTTCGCCAAGGGTATCAACGGCGCCGTTACTGTCGGCGAACTTAAGGGCAAGGTCGAGATGGCGGGCATCAACGGCCGCATCCAGATCGCGCGCGCGTCAGGCGCCGCCAGCTTCAAAGGCATCAATGGAAACATCGTCATCGCGCTGAGCCGCCTGGATCAGGAAGGCATCACACTCAGCGGCGTCAACGGCAACATCGATCTCGAGTTGCCGGCCGACGCGAATGCCGACCTTGAAGCGCACGGCATGAATGGACGCGTTGTTTCCGAGTTGCCGAACGTCACGGTCGATCAATCGAAGCACGGCAACTACTCGGCGCGTATCGGCAGCGGCGGCTCTGCCATCGACGCGAAGGGCATCAACGGTAACATCCGCCTGTCGCGTTCCGGCGACTCGCGTCCGGCCGACGCAGGCAATTAACTCGACTATTTAACTTTTGAAAACGGCACATTAAGGATTGGATACTCTTTCCAATCCTTATAGTCGTAGTGCCACCACTCCGGTTCGTAAACCGCAAAACCTTCCGACTCCATCGCCGACCGAAGCATGTCGCGCAGCCGTTTTGTTTCCGGCGTCGCGCAGGCGTAGTTGATGTGCGCGCGCTCGGTCATCTCGTCGTACTCGCTCGGCATCTGCACGATCTTCCCCGTCGACAACTCATACATCGACAGATCGACCGCGCAACCGCGATTGTGTCGCGAGCCCTGGCTCGGATCGGCGACGAAGATCTTCTTGTCCGGCGGCGTCACGTCCCAGAAGATTTTCGTAACGGACCATGGACGATAACCGTCGAACACGACAATGCCGTAACCCTGTTGACGCAAGTGCTGATGGACGCGGACCAGCGCTTCAGCGGCGGGCTTTTGCAGAAACGCGCGCGCTTCTTTGTAGACCGGGCGGCCGAGAAAGTTGTTGCGTGTGGCGTAACGGATGTCGAGTTTGATCGTCGGCTCGAGCTTCACCAGTTCGCGCAGCTCCGGCTCGCGGAATGGGCCGGCTTCTTTTGGCGGACCCTGCGCCGCGAACGCGACGACGGCGAGCAGTAGTAAAAGTGGGAATGCGTGTTTTTTCATAGATTAGAAATCGAACGGCTTGCGGGTGGTAAGCGTTGGCGCGTTCCAGGCGCGTAGCTTCTCGTTCCACTGCGGCAACGTTTCGCTGAGGAACTTGTTCACCTCGTTCATGCCCGTGCGATACGCCGGTTGGATCTCGCCGAAGTACTCGCGCTGACCGCGTGTCGGGGCGAAATTCGTGTCGAGCGCGAAGAACAACTGGCCGATGTCGTCGGCGACCTGTGATCTGCCCGCCAGGCCGAGACCGCCGTCGCGCGCCGCCAGTCGATCCTGAAGCGCCTCGACTTCCTTAACGTAATTCTCGAGCGCCTTCATCATCTCTTTGTCGGGTTCCTTGGCGAGGTTCTTCATCGTCGCCTGCGCCTGTTTCAGCTGCTCCTTGACACTGTCGAGAAAACGGAGCGAGCTGTTCACTGTTGACTGCATGTCGCGCAACTTGATCTGCATGTCGAGCGTCTCTTGGAGCTCGGCAGCGGACGCGGTGATGCCGGGATCGAGTTTCACTTCAACCGGCTGTTCGTAAACTTTCCCGCCGACTGTCATCTTCACAGTGTAAGTTCCCGGCAGCACTTGCGGCCCACGTGGACCGCCGCCAAACGCGATCTGTTCCGGCGTCGCCGGCCGCCGGACTTCCGGCCCGCCAAGCCGCAGGTTCCATGCAATTCGGTTCAGTCCCTTTTCGCGCGATACGCGTTCGATGTCCTGCACGAGTTTTCCGGCGCGATCGAAGACCTGGATCTTGAACTCGGCTTTGTCGTCCAGTTTTTCTTTCAGGTAGTAAGTGATTAGCGCGCCGCCTTGCGGATTTGGTCCCGCAAATACTTTGTCGCCGATGCCGTAACGCGTGAACCGACTGGCGAAACGCAGCGCGGGACGAACGGAAAACAGGTACGCGTTGCTGTCAAGAATCTGCGGCGTCATCTGTTGAATGACGGTCGCGTCGTCGAAGATCCAGAGGCTGCGCCCGTGCGTCGCGAGAATCAGATCGTTCTCGCGCGGATGGATGAAGATGTCGTGAATGGCGACGTTCGGAAGGTTCTTCAGGTTCAAGCGCAGCCAGTTTGTGCCGCCGTCGTACGAGACGAACAGGCCGAGCTCCGTGCCGGCGTAAAGCAGGTTCGTGTTCTTCGGGTCTTCGCGAACGATCTGTACGTACGCCTTCGTGGGCAGGTTGCCCGAGATGCTGGTCCAGGTCTTTCCGCCGTCGGTCGTCTTGAAGATGTACGGCTTGAAGTCGTCGAACATGTGACGTTCGAACGCTGCGTAAGCCGTGTTCGCGTTGGTGTGTGATGGTTCGACGTGCGACACGGGCGAGTTTGCGGTCATGCCCGGAACGTTTTTGACGAGATTGGTCCAATTCTTCCCGCCGTCGTTGGTGACCTGCAGGTTGCCGTCGTCAGTCCCGACCCAGATTTGTCCTTTCTGAACGGGCGACTCGGCGATGTTGAGGATCGTCGCGTGGTACTCGGCGGTCGAGTTTTCGAACGCGATCGGCCCGCCGGCGTCTTTCAGTTTTTCGGGATCGTTCGTCGTGAGGTCCGGACTGATCTGTTCCCACGTCTTGCCGAAGTCGGCGCTCTTGAACACTACGTTCCCGCCGAGGAAGACCGTCGTCTTATCGTGTTTGGAGAAGACTATCGGCGCGTTCCAGTTGAAACGAAACTTCTGTCCCGCCGCCGGTCCGCCGCCGCTGCCGCGTCCCCACGGATTGACCTGTTGCTGCTCACGCGTGACGAAGTCGGTCCAAACGATTTCGCCACCCTGCGACTCGGAAAGGTACTGTTCGGGATTGTCCGGATGATTGATCACGTAGAAGCCGTCGCCGAAACTGACCATGCGCCAATCGTCGTTCATGATTCCCGCCGGCTCGCGAGTGCGGCTCGGGCCGGTCCACGATCCGTTATCCTGAAGCCCGCCCATGACGTAGTAGAAGGGCTGACGGTTGTCGGCGTGAACCTGGTAGAACTGGCCCAGCGGAATGTTGTAAACGGCTTCCCACGTTTCGCCGCCGTCGTAGCTGACGCCGATTCCGCCGTCCTGTCCATGCCACATCCGTTTCGGGTTCTTCGGATCGATCCACAGCGCGTGGAAGTCGATGTGGCTGCGGCTGGTGATCGAGCGAAACGTCCTGCCGCCGTCAACGGACGTGAACAACGTCGACGCCACCGCGTAAACCTGGTTCTCGTTCACCGGACTGACGCGCACCTTCGTATAATAAAAACCGCGCGAGACGATCGACTCCTGCTTCGACACGTTGCGAAACGTTTCGCCGCGATCGTCCGAACGATAAAGCGTTCCGTCTTTCGATTCGACGATGGCATAGACGACGTTGGGATTACTGGGCGCGACGCGAATGCCAATGCGCCCCAACAACTTCGGCAGTCCATTCGTCAGCTTGTTCCACGTGCGGCCGCCGTCGATCGACTTGTAGACGCCGCCATTTTCGCTGCCGCTGCGATGCGTCCACGGTTTCCGTTCGAAACTCCACATGCCGGCGTAGAGGATGTTCGGATTGACGGGATCGATGTCGAGATCCGAGACGCCGTGCTGATTGTCGATGTAGAGGGTTTTGGTCCAGGTCTTTCCGCCGTCGGTCGTCATGAACACGCCGCGCTCGTCGTTCGGGCCAAACGCGTGTCCGAGCGCGCCGACGTAAACGATGTCGGGGTTCTGCGGATGGATGGCGATCGCCGAGATGTGCTCCGACTCTTTCAGCCCCATGTGCTGCCACGTCTTGCCGCCGTCCGTCGACTTGTAAACGCCGTCGCCGAACGACACGCTGTTGCGCACGGCTGATTCGCCCGTGCCGACCCAAACTACTTCCGGATTACTCGGTGCCAAAGCGATGTCGCCGATCGAGATCGTTCCTTCGCGTTCGAAGATCGGCTTCCACGAAACGCCGCCGTTCGTCGTCTTCCACAAACCTCCGGACGCGCTCGCGACGAAGACGACGTTTGCATCGCCGGGGACGCCTTCGACGTCGGCGATGCGCCCGCCCATGTTCGCCGGGCCGATGCTGCGCCACTCCAAACGCGAGAGCGCAGTCTCCAGCGGCGATTTCGGTTGAGCGCCGTTTTGAGCAGAAACGTTGACGATGAAGGCGAGCAAACAAAGAGCGACCAGGGGAAGTCGAAAGCGCATGTTGTTTCTCCTAGAGTTTATCCGTGGTAGTCTGGGGCGCAATTATGACATTTCCGCAAACGGATCGCACCAAGCTTAAGCGGCTCCCCAAGCGCGGTCATTTCGATCGCGAAACGGTCTACGGAATTCTGAACGAAGGTTTCATTTGTCATATCGGTTTTGTCGTCGACGGCAGGCCGGTCGTGATTCCAACGGGCTACGCGCGCGTCGACGATAAGCTTTACGTTCACGGTTCGCAGGCGAGCCGCATGTTGCGAACACTGGCGGACGGCGTCGATGCGTGTGTGACGGTGACGTTGCTCGACGGACTGGTTCTCGCTCGCTCGGCTTTTCATCACTCGATGAACTATCGCTCAGTGGTCGTGTTTGGACGCGCCATGCTGGTTGACGATCCGGAGGAAAAGATGGCGGCGCTGCTCGCGCTTTCGGAGCACATCATTCGCGGACGCTGGAACGACGTGCGCGAGCCGACTGAAGTGGAGATGAAGCAGACGACGGTGTTGTCGTTAACTCTTGAAGAAGCGTCGGCGAAGATTCGCACCGGGCCGCCGCTCGACGACGAAGAAGACTACGTTTTGCCGATGTGGGCCGGTGTCCTTCCGTTGAAGCTTATGGCCGGCGAGCCGATCGACGATCCGCGACTGCCTGAAGGCGTTCCCGTTCCTGAGTACGTCAAAAATTACGAACGGTGAGCATTTGCCGGAGCATTTGTCATTTTCCATTTTCCATTTCTCATTTGCCATTTAGAAAACAGTAGCGTCCCAGTTCGATCAAAATGACAAATGAAAAATGTCAAATGATATATGGCAAATGTTATGGTCAATGACGCAGTGCTTCGAGTAATACGCGTCCGGTCACGCTGGTCGGCGGTGCGATCCTGAGCAATAGGCAGAGTGTCGGCGCGATGTCTGCCGGCGACGCTGTTTCGAGATAACGGCCTGGAGTCACGCCTGCTCCCCTGATGATCATGGGCACGTTGGTGTCGTAGAAATAAGGCGAGCCGTGCGTTGCCGCGAGCGTGTCGCCGAGATACTTGTACGGATCGGGGATGACGATGACGTCTCCGCTGCGAGACGGGTAGAAACCGTGCAGCGCGCGGCGTTCGATCGGATCGGTGATGGACGTAGCGCCGCGTAGCATCTGCGCACGCGTGAAGTAACGAGCGACGCCGGGGATTTTCAACGCCGCTGCGCCTGCGATTTGCGAAATTTCTTCGAGATTCACTCGATCGCGTTGGAGCGCGTCGTAGTTAAAATAGAGGTTTCCGTTAAAAAAGCCGTCGCGCGTCCAACCGTTGTCGTCGAACTTGTAGATGTAATCTGCGGTCGGATCGGGCGACTTTTTGTCTGGATTGTAACGAGCGCTGATGGCCGCGCGGATGGCGGTGAGGATGTCCGCGATCTTGATTCGCGCGCCGCCGAGGCCGAGTGCTTCCGCGTGCTCGGGAATCGGCGAGACGCCGTGGTCGGCCGTGAACGCGATCAGCGTGTTCTGTAGTCCCACCTTCGACTGCACGAAATCCAACAACGTGGCGATTTGGCGATCGGTCCGCAATGTGATGTCCATCGCTTCCTGGCTGTATGGACCGTAGCGATGGCCCACGTAGTCGTTGGCTGAAAAGCTGACGGTGAGCACGTCGGTGTCGTCGTCCTGTCCGAGCTGTTCGCTCACGATTGCTTGTTCGGCGAACGACAGGAGCAGTTCGTTACTGAACGGCGAATGATCGAAAGCGGCGTAGAAGTTTGTATTGGGCGAGCTCGAGCCGCCGGTGATGACGTGCGGAAATGCGTTCGTGTCGCCGGTGGCGGTGACGACTTCCCACTTCGGCGAATCCGGCCCGGCGCGTTTTATGTACTCGCTCTCGTCGGGCAAAAGACGGTCCCAGCTCTTTTTGAAATACTGAGATGCACGATGCGTGCTGTTGAAGTTGGTGACCCAATCCGGGAGCTGGGCGAAATAGTAAGTCGAGGAGACGACGGTGCCTGAGGTGATGCTGAACCAGTACGCGGCGTTTGCGTGACGGCCGGCCGGCAGGATCGCGGAACGATCCTTGATCGATATGCCGATGACTTTCGAGCGATCGTTGGTGGCGAGACGCAGTTCGTCGCCGACAGTCGAGCTCATCAGGCGGCGAGGACTGGAGCCGGTATCACCTGGTTTCCCGCCGAGCAGTTGGACTGTCGTATCAGAGACGCTGGTGACTTTCTTGCCGGTCGTTCGATCGGGCCACTCGTTGCCGACGATGCCCGTTTCCGCCGGGTACGCGCCGGTCATCATCGTTCCGTGTCCGGGCGCGGTGTAGGTGGGCATGTGGTCGTAGTTCGACTGCGTCCACGACGCACCTTCGCGCTGCAAGCGTTTCAGGCCGTTGGCGACGAAGAGATCGCCGAAACGTTCGAGATAATCATAGCGAAACTGATCGACGGCGATCAGCAGAACGAGTCTGGGCCGTTTTTGAACGGCTGGTTGCGTCCGTTGACCAAAACTAACGGAGCTAAGAACGACAGATATTGTTAAGACGACTGAAAGGAACGTGCGTCGGCGCATCGCCGCATGGTAACACGGATAACACGGATCTAATTGAGATCGATCCGTGTTATTAGTGGCTGGTTTTTAGTTTTATTCGTAACGCAGCGCTTCGATCGGATCCAGCGCGGCCGCTTTGCGGGCCGGGTAGTAACCGAAGAAGATTCCCACCGCTGCCGAGAAGACCACGGAGCCGAGGATCGCCATCATCGATACCAGCGTGGGCCAGCCCAGCATCGCCGGGATTGCCAGCGACAATGTGACACCGAGAATGATGCCGACAGTTCCGCCGGTCAGGCTCAACACGATCGACTCGATCAGGAACTGGCTGCGCACTGCCGACGAACGCGCGCCGATTGCCATGCGAATGCCGATCTCGCGAGTCCGCTCAGTGACCGACACGAGCATGATGTTCATGATGCCGATACCGCCGACCAGCAGCGAAACACCGGCGATACACGCCAGCAGGATCGTCATCGTTTTGCCGGTTTCGTTAGCGGCCTCCGCGACGTCAGTCATGTTGCGGACGGTGAAATCGTCCGGTTCGCTCGCCGTCAGTTTGTGCCGCTGGCGGAGCAAGTCAGTGATCTGCGACTGCGCGGTGTAAGTTGCGTCCTGCGAGATCGCGGAGACGTAAGCGATCTGCACGCGGTCGCGGCCGAGCACCTTCTTCTGCACGGTCGTGTACGGCGCGAACGCGATGTCGTCCTGATCGCGGCCGCCCTGATCCTGACCTTTGCGCGCCATCACACCGACAACGCGAAACGGCAGGTTCGAAACGCGCAGCGTTTG
>DASURS010000215.1:0-6059 GCA_036279935.1 Pyrinomonadaceae bacterium | reverse complement strand
TAGTGTCTGCATTTGAAGATCTTCTCTGCGGCGCTCGGCGTTCCTCGGCGTCCTTTGCGTTTGAACTGCCATTAAACGCTGAGAGCACTGAAGACGCAGAGGACGCCGAGAACCTCTTCCAACTTAAGACACCACCCGCCTTAGCGATCGTTTGGCACCGATTCGCGGATAAACTCAACAACTCGATTCAGGTACGGGTCACCAACGGAACCAAAAACGTTGTGACCCGCACCCGGAAAAATCAGCAGCCGCTTCGGCTGGTTCGCCGCTTCGAAAAGGATTCGCCCTTCGCTTGTTGGAATAACCGGATCCGGATCTCCGTGAACGATCAGCACCGGCGCCCGCACGTTTCCCAACTTCCGCGCCGATTCAAAGCCATTCTTGCCGAGGAAGTGCAGCTTCTGCGGTAACCACCAAAATCTGTGATTCGCGAGCGAACTCGCCGAACTCAATCCGGACTCGATTATCAAAGCTCCGACCTGCTGTCGCGAACCGACGTCGGCGACTACTGTCGTCCCGAGTGACGTTCCGTAGAGGACAATCTTCTCCGGACGCACATGCTTTTCCTGAGTGACGAAAGCGACCGCCGCGTCTCCGTCCGCGTACAGGTCCCATTCGCTGCCCTGTTCACCTTCGCTGGCGCCGTAACCTCGATAATCGACCAGCAGCGCGTCAAACCCTCTCTGTGCGAACCACTGGCCCAACCAACCGACGTCCGTGATATTCCCGCTGTTGCCGTGAAAGAACACGACGGTCGCGTTGCTCGGCCGCATCTTGCTTTCGAAAAACCAGCCGTTGAGGCGATAACCGTCGGCAGTCGTGAACCAAACGTCGTGTCCTCCGGATGGCGGCGGCGAGCGGCGGTTCACGTCGATGCGTACGGGATGAAACGTCGTAAACCACTCGAGCCATCGCAAGCCGTACACAAATAACGCCATTCCGAATATCAGCGAGATTGTTAGCGCGACGGTCCGTTCACGCGTCAGCATGATTCATAGTACGCATGGTCGACACCGGCGTTCCACTTCTTCGCCCGTGAATGCGGCTGTTCAGCACAGATGCTAAGATGAAACCTGCATGAAACAGGCGCATGAATTGGTGGGAATGAGCCGCGAGGAGCTCGTTTCGTTCGTCGAGACGATGGGCGAGCCGGCGTATCGCGGGCGGCAGATTTTTGCCGCGCTACAGCACCGCCGTCTGCGCAGTTTCGAGGATATGACCGACCTGCCGAAGGACTTGCGGACGCGCCTGGCAGAAATCGCCCGGACGGCGACGCTCACCGTCGAATCGCGGTACATTTCGGAAGACGGCACGCGACGTTACCTGATGAAGACGCACGACGGATTCCCCGTTGAAACAGTCTTCATCCCTGAAGAACGCCGCGACACCATCTGCTTCTCGTCGCAATCCGGCTGCCCGCTGCAATGCACCTTCTGTTTGACCGCGCAACTCGGACTGCTGCGCTCCTTAACGCCCGGCGAAATCGTTGAACAGATCATCATCGCACTCAACGACGCGTACGGCGTGGGCAACCAGCCGCCGCGGGGAACGAACCTCGTCGGCATGGGCGCGGGCGAGCCGTTCCTGAACTTCGAATCTCTGCTGAAAGCGCTCCGCGTCATGGCCGACCCGCAGGGACTGCACATCGTTCCCAATCGCGTCACGATTTCGACCGCCGGCGTGGTCCCGAAAATTCTTGAACTCGCGACAGTATCGGATCGGCCGCATCTCGCGATCTCCCTCGCCGCTCCGACTGATGAACTGCGAAACGAGTTGATGCCAATCAACAAACGCTGGCCACTCGACCAGTTGCTGAACGCGTGCAAGGAGTTCGAAAAGACGTTGAAGCCGAACGAACGCTTCACGTTCGAGTACGTGATGCTCGACGGTGTCAACGACGGCGAACAGCAGGCTCGACAACTCGCGAACCTGCTCAATCGCCACGATCTGAAAGCGAAAGTAAATCTGATTCCGCACAACCCGGCGGAGCCGTTGCCGTATCAGCCGTCAGCAGGCGAGACGGTGGACCGTTTCAAGGACATTCTGGAGTCGAAAGGCATCCACGTTTACGTCCGCCGCCCGCGCGGGCGGGACATTTTTGCGGCCTGCGGGCAACTTGCGGCACGCCAGGGCACACCTATCAATATCAACTCGATCGGAGCTTAAGCACACACAAATGATCAAACAGTCGCTCTTGTTCAAAACAGTTCTCCTGACCGCGGTTTTGCTGCTCCCGGCTCAACTCTACTCGACGCCGATGCCGCAATCCTCCAACGACGTGAAGGTGAGCGGTTCGATCAGTCCCGACAAGATCAAGAAAGGACGACGGGTCCGGGCTACGGTGGTGATGGAGATACCGAACGGCCTGCACGTGCAGTCGAGTAAACCACTCGACAAGTTTCTGATCGCGACAAAACTGGACGTCGAGACGCCGTCGGGAATGAGCGCCGGCGTCGTCTCCTACCCGCGCGCGCTGATGCGCAGTCTGAAGTTTTCGAAGAGCCAGGTTGCGGTCTACGAGGGCCGTGCGATCATTCGCGTTCCGATCACAGTGCCGGTGAATTATTCCGGCGGCTCAGGCGAGATCAAAGGCAAGCTGCGGTTCCAGGCGTGTACCGACGACGCTTGCTTCCCGCCGGTCACACGCGAAGTGAAGATGTGGCTCAACGTGGAGTAAGACCCACGACAGCCATCAGCCGTCCGACCTTTCCGTTCACACGTTTTTCTTTTCGATACGAGAAGAAAAGATCCGTGCGGCACATCGTGCAGATTGGCGCGACGTGAATCCTTTCAGGCGATACTCCGGCGGACACTAACTGATCAGTGTTCGCTTTCAGCAGATCGACTAATGCATGGCCGGGGCGCGTCGGCGTGAATAACCCATTCTCACCAAACTTTTTCGTGAACGCGTCGATTACTTCAGCGCCGACTTCATAACAACACGGTCCAGCCGAAGCGCCGATGCCGACGCGCAGGTCCGCGGGGTTCGCGCCGTATTCGTTACGCATCCGCTCGACACCAACCACGACCGCAGTCGCCAGTGTTCCGCGCCAACCGGCGTGCACTGCGGCAAACGAGCCCGTAACCGGATCGCCAATCAGAATCGGAACACAGTCCGCGGTCTTCACGCCCGCCAGCACGTGTGCGGCGTTGCTGACGACGACGTCGCAATAGATCGTTTCGCCGAGTTGTTCCTCCGCCGGTTTCGCTTCTTCGACCGTGTTCACGACGCGAGCGTCCGCGCCGTGGACCTGCCAGCATCCGGCCAGGGACCACTCGCCAGGAAAAAGCTTGAGAAAGCGGCGGCGATTCTCCAGAATGTTCTCCGCTCGATCGTCGTTGAAGCCCGCGAGACTCAGCGCGTCGCGCGGCATATCGCTGACGCCGCCGAGACGGGTGGAAAAGCCGTTCACAAATCCATCCTGCTCCAGCGGCGCGCAGACAAGGGCGCGAACGCCTTCGATCTCGCGCCAGTAGAACCCGGTTCCGTTTAGTTGATCGTCACTCGTGATCGTTTCCATTGGCATAGACATTATCGAAGTTGCACGAATTCGCGAAGTGCTGTTGCGGACGCCGCGTTTCGGCGAGCGCGTTTTCACGCCGCGCGAACGTGAATATTGCGACAGTCGCGGCGTGGTGTCAGCGCAGCATTATGCCGCTCGCTTCGCGGCAAAAGAAGCGGCGTTGAAAGCGCTACAGACTGGCTGGCGTGGCGGAATCAGTTGGCAGGACGTGGAAGTTTTATCGCGCGAGAGTGGCGCGCCTTATCTGGTTTTGACCGGGCAGGTGCTGGAGATTTTCGACAAATTCGGCGCGACCAGAACACACCTTTCGATGTCGCACACGACTCAGCACGCGATCGCGCAGGTCGTACTGGAACGCTGAGCGTAACGCTAGCGGGAGACTCATGGGGAATTGGATCCAAAAATCCTTTTTACTATGAGTGTAACGTTAGCGGGACTGGAGCGGTCACAATGCTCGACCCTCACTGCTCGTCAGCAAACGGGCTGCTCTGCACAGGTAAGTTTCCATGAAAATAACATTCGAGGTGTGGCGCGGTTTGCTCGGTCACTGCGATCAGCTCGCGAAGTGGACACCAGACGTTGGAAATCAGCCCCGTCGCTGAGTCGATCTCGACGAACTTGATCCCTTCCGGACATTCGAAATTCGCGCCACCGAGATCGGGCCTGACGGCGACAGCTTCCTTCATAAATTCCGCCCACGCCGGCAACGCTGCTTCAGCACCAGTCAACCCGAGCTGCGCGTTGTCGTCAAACCCGATCCAAACCGCGCACACGAGGTTCGGCGAGTATCCGACAAACCATCCATCGCGCGACGTGCCTGTCTTGCCCGCGATAGCAGTTCCAGGCGTCGCCCCACGCGCTTTTCGCGCAGTGCCGCGATCGATTACCGCCGCGAGCATGTTCGTGATCATGTAACTCGTCGTCGGACTTATCACCTGATCTTCGGAAGTCAAAATGTGCGTGCCCGGGGGATCCGACAAACTCGCGATCACCTTCGGCTGGACACGCAGACCGCCGTTCACGAACACACCGTACGCAGCAGCGAGTTGCAGCGGCGTGACCTCTTCGGTTCCGAGCGCGAGCGCCGGATAGCGTTGCGGTTTCGGCAGGCCGAATCGCGTCGCGAGGTTTGCGATACGCGCCAGGCCGGTTTGCAAAGCGACGTCGACCGTGACGACGTTCAGCGACTTGACGAGGCCCGTGCGCATCGTGACATCGCGCATCGAGTATCCGCCGCCATAGTTCGCCGGACGATAGGTCCGCGTGCGGTCGTAAACAAACTCACGCGGCGCATCCATGAACATCCGCACCGGCGACATTCCATCTTCCAGCGCTGCCGCGTAAACGAACGGCTTGAACGTCGAACCGGGTTGACGCCGCGCGTCAGTCACTCGGTTGAGTTGCGACTCCGCGTAGCTTCGTCCGCCGACCATCGCGAGGACATTTCCCGTGTGCGGATCGAGTGCGACCAGCGCCGCCTGCGGCTTTGCATCACGACCCGAATAGATCTTGTCGAGACGATCCATCTGCCGCTTGAGCGCCTGTTCGGCAAGCTGCTGCAATTCGAGATCGATCGTCGTGTAAATGCGTTCGCTCTCGCCGGAGGTTTCGAAGTCCGACTGAGCGACTCGATTCACGTAGTCGACGAAATACGGCGCCAGCGAATTTTCAAAACTGCGATCCGGCGCAAGCACGATCGGTTCCGCCGCTGCTGCCGCGGATTGCTCCGCCGTGATCCAGCCGTTCTGCTGCATCGACGACAACACGACGTTGCGCCGCGCCTGCGCTGCTTCCGGATGACGCACCGGCGAGTAACGCGCCGGGCTCTGAATCATTCCCGCGAGCGTCGCCGCTTCGGCAATTGAAAGCTGGTTGAGATCTTTTCCGTAGAAAACCCGGGCGGCTTCTTTCACGCCACGAACCGACGCAGCACCGCGTTGGCCCAGGTAGATCTCGTTGCAGTAGAGAGCAAAGATGTCCTGCTTCGACAGCCGCTGTTCGAGCGACAGCGACAACATGGCTTCCGCGTATTTGCGTTGGAATGTCTTTTCCGGCGAGAGGTACGTGTTCTTGACGAGCTGTTGCGTGATCGTCGATCCGCCCTGGCCCAAACGCTCGTCGCTGACGTTGCGGATGAGCGCTCGCGCAAGTCCGCTGAAATCGACTCCCGAATGTTCGAAGAAGCGCCGGTCTTCGATCGCCAGAATCGCGTGGACCACCACTGGAGGAATCTCGTTGTAACCAAGGATCTCGCGTTTGCCCGCCTTCGACGAAAGATCGTTCGACAAGATCTCCGGCTCGAGCGTGAACGACTCCAGCGAAACGCCGTCACCAGTCAACTCTGTGATGTGCTCTTCCTCGAACGTCACGCGCACAACGCGCGGCTGACTGCCGCCGGCGCGGTTCGGGCGGATCTCGACGACACTCCCGTTCGCATTGAAACTTCCGCTCCAAACACTGCTCCCCTGCGACTCGACGTAACCCGCACGCCGCAGCGTCGCAACCAGCTTCTCGACTGAAAACTTCTGCCCAACC